>JBAZOP010000111.1 GCA_041648665.1 bacterium
TCGGTCCCGTCTCCTCGATGAGATAGCCGGACTCGTCGGTCGCCGGCTCCATCTCGTGCGGTGCGGGAGTGAGCCCGGAGAGCTCGCCTTCCTCCACCGTCTCATGCGGCGCGTGCGCCTCGTCCTCCGCGAAGAGACCTTCCTCTTTGAAGAGCGCCTCATAGCGATGGATGTTGCTGTTGACCGAGGATAGGATGGTCTCGAACTTGCTTATCCTTTCCTGCTCCTCCTTGGCCTGCGACTGGTACTCCTCGTCGGAGAACTCCCCCAGGGTCCTGCGGAACTTGATCTCCTCCAGGCTGTGTTGATGGACCTTCAGGTCCTCGGCGATCTTGTTGCGGGTCTCGTAGAGCGCGGTCAGCTCGGTGTCGACCTCTCCCTTCTTCTTCATCACGGCGTCGGTCGCGACCTTGAGCCTGCCTTCGTAGTCGGCGTGCACCCTCTCGTAGACCGCCTTGGAGACCTGGCTTCTGTGCTCCTCGATCTTGTTCAGGCGGTCCTTTATGACCTTCCACTCCTCTTTGGATTGAGTCGCCTCGTCGAGGAGGACCTGGTTGATCGGAAAGGCCGGCGCCTCTTCGCCCTGGCCAGTCTGGGTATTTTCTTCGAATTCAGACATGTAAACCCTCCGGAATTGAAGATGAAATCTAAATTAGCCGTCGCCTGCGGTCAATAGAAAACCTTGCCTCAAGCCGACACGAATTCCTTTTGCTTATGTTGCAGAACTTTGATTTTTCTCATAAACTTATCAAAAATAAGGGGTCATGATGGATATCGCAAAATATATAGATCACACGCTGCTCAAGCCGGAGGCGACCCCGGTGGAGATCGAGAAGCTCTGCAAGGAAGCGGCGAAGCACGGCTTCAAGGCGGTCTGCGTGAATCCCGTCCATTGCGCCATGGCCGCCTCCCTTCTCAAGGGCGTGGACGTGGAGGTCGCGACCGTGATCGGCTTCCCCCTTGGCGCGAACACGACTGTGATCAAGATGACGGAGACAAAGGACGCGCTCGCAAACGGCGCCACCGAGATCGACATGGTGATGGCCATAGGCCTCTTCAAGGGGGGCTGCGACGCCCTGGTCGGTCGCGATATCGAGGGCGTGGTGCAGGCTGCTGAAGGCCGGCCGGTCAAGGTGATCCTTGAGACGTGCCTCCTCGACAAAGAGGAGATCGCACGTGCATGCCTCATCGCGCTTGCGGCCGGCGCCGCGTTCGTGAAGACCTCGACCGGCTTCGGCTCCCGCGGAGCCTCGGTGGAGGACGTGAGGATCATGAAGGCTGCGGTGGACGGAAGGATCGGCATCAAGGCCAGCGGCGGGATCCGCACGCGCGCGCAGGCCATTGAGATGATCGAGGCGGGGGCCACGAGGATAGGGACCTCCGCAGGCGTCACGATCGTCGAGGGGAAATGAAATGGACATCGAATCCTATTTTGATTGCGCAGATGATGCGGCGGCCTGGCTCGCACAGAGATCGGGCGTGAAGCCCAAGGCCATTGTCGTGCTCTCGGCCGGGCTCTCCGGATTCGTGGATCACATGCAGTCGAAGAAGGAGATCGCCTCCTCCGACATCCCGCATTTCCCTGGCGCACGCGCAGAGGGCCACGAGGGCAGGCTTGTGTTCGGCACGATGAGGGGAATGCCGCTGGTCGCCATGGTCGGCCGCTTCCACTTCTACGAGGGCCACTCGCCGCAGGAGGTGGTCTTCCCGCACTTCGTGTTCGCGAAACTCGGTGCGCGTTTGCTCATCACGACCAACGCGGTTGGCGGCGTGAACAGGAAATTTGCGGCCGGCGATCTCATGCTCGTGCGCGACCACATCAACATGATGGGAATCAATCCGCTGGTCGGCGTCGCGGTGCAGAGGGGGAGGGACCAGTTCACGAGCATGATCGACGCGTATGATCCTAAGCTTCGCATTGTCGCGAAGAAGGCCGCGCGAAAATTGAAGATACCTCTCAAAGAGGGAGTGTATCTCGCTACATCGGGCCCGAGTTACGAGACGAGGGCCGAGGTCGCGGCATTCAGAAAATTCGGCGCGGACGCGGTCGGGATGTCGACCGTGCCCGAGGTGATCGCAGCCAGATTCCTGGGCCTTCGCGTGTTGTCGCTCTCGTGCATAGCGAATCCTGCGGCAGACCTGCATCGCGGCCGCATGACCCACGCAGAGGTCCTTTCGTCCATGAGGAAGCTGGCGCCCAGGGCGGCGGCGCTCCTCGAGGAGATCGTGGGAGAGGCGGACAAGGAATAGTTTGATGAAGATAACCATAGGCGCCAGGACTGCCAAGGTATCGCTCGTCTACGCCAAGTCAGTCGCGAAACTCCTGGAGACCGCGGGCGCAGAGGTGAAGCTCAAGCCGATCCCGGTCATCGGGGATTCCCTCGACGTGGGGCTCGCGGGCCAGCGCGGCGTCCACGTGTTCACCAAGGAGATAGACGAGGCGCTGGCAAAGGGCGAGATCGACCTCGCTGTCCACGACATGTCGCACCTGGCGGCCACGCTCCCCCCGAACGTATCCATAGCGGCGGTTCCGGCGAGGCTCGATCCCAGCGAGGCCTTCCTCTCCAACAAGGCGAAGAGACTCGCGGCGCTGCCGAAGGGCGCGCGCATAGGCGTGGCCGGCGCGAGCAGGGCGCCGCAGCTTGCGCACATGGGCAGGGATTTCCAGATAATGTCCATCATCACGGACGCCGAGGCCAACCTGCGCGCCGTGAGCGACGGCGCGGCCGACGCGGTGATCATGTCGTCGGCCGAGCTCATGAGGCTGGGCGTGGCAAAGGCGATCCTCGAGCGCCTGCCCCTGGACAAGCTCATCCCCGCTGTCGGGCAGGGCGCGCTTGCGGTGGAGGTGAGGAGCGACCGCAAGGATCTCATAAAATTCGTCGCAGCGGCCTGCCATCACCCGGCGTCGGGGGTCTCGATGAAGGCCGAGCGCGCGTTCCTCAAGGCGATCTCGCAGGCTGCGGGCGCGGTCTTTGCGGCTAACGCAGAGGTCGTGCCCTCCGGGCTTTCGATCGTGGGCTTCGTGTCCCGCTCCGAGGGAAGCGGGTTCGCGTCGGACAAAGAGGGCGGCAAGATCGAGGAAGCCGCGGAGCTTGGCAAAAGATTGGCCGAAAAACTCTTCAAGAAATTTCAGGCAAATTAAAGATGCCGCGTCTGATCGACCATCTGAGATCGCTCAAGCTCACGAACCGGGAGGTCCGCGACCTGCTCGACACGGGCAAGGTCATGTACTGCGGCGTGCCGACCGCGGACGGGGGGCGCGAGGTCGATGCAGCTCTCGTCACGCTGCGGCGCGATGCGCCGCGCATCCGGCCCAACCGCGACCTGGCCATCATCCACCGCGATCCGCACATGGTCGTGGTGTACAAACCGCCGGGCATGCTCTCAGTCCCGTCCCCCGGCAGGCGCGATGTGAAGAGCGTCATAGGCGTGGTCGGGCATCTTATCGGCGCGGCCTTTCCCGTGCATCGCCTCGACGAACCCACCTCGGGTTTGATGATGGTGGCGCTCACCGAGCGGTGTCAGCTCCTCATCAAGGATATCCTCTTCGACCATCGGGTGGAGCGCGGCTACCTCGCTCTGGTTAACGGCCAATTCCCGAAGGAGCCGTGCACCGTGCGCACCCAGTTGGTGCGCAATCGAGGCGACGGCCTTCGCGGCAGCGCCGCGGAGGGGGAGGAGGACGGCGCCAAGGAAGCGGTGACGCACTTGAGACTTCGCGAATATCTCGGCAAGGGCGCCTCTCTTGTCGAGGCGCGTCTGGAGACCGGCCGGACCCATCAGGTTCGCATCCACTTAAGCGAGAAGGGCCATCCCATCCTGGGCGACGAGCTGTACGCGCCGCCCGGTCTTACGCGGGCTGCGCCGCGTCTGGCGCTGCACGCGTTCAAGCTTGGGTTTACGCACCCGGTCACCGGAAAGAAGATGGATTTCGAGGCGCCGCTGGCCGACGACCTCGAGGTCCTGCGCCGCCGCCTGCTGCGTCAGGAGAGATGACCGGTCAGGGCCGGATGCATGGTCGAGCGATGTTTTTAAAAAACCTACGGGGGAGATATGAGACAGATCGCGATAGGCAAAGAGGGGATGATCAACAGCGCGCCTGCGATGCCGGTCTTTCTGATCGGCGCCAACGTGGACGGAAGGGCCAATTTCATGACTGCGGCATGGTCGGGGGTGGGTTGCGCCGAGCCGCTCATGCTCACGGTGCCGATAAGGCACGCCCGCTACACGCTGAAGGGGATCGACGAAAACGGCACGCTCTCTTTCTGCATCCCTCCGATCGATCTCGTGAAGGAGACCGACTTCTGCGGCATCGCCTCGGGGGCCAAGGTGGACAAGGTCAAGGCCTGCGGCTTCAAGGTGTTCTACGGAAAGACAGGGACGGCCCCGCTCATCGAGCAGTGCCCGATCAATATCGAGTGCAGCGTGCACGAGAAGCTCGATCTGGGCAGCCACGTGCTCGTCATAGGCAAGGTGGAGGAGATATATGCCGCCGAGTCGTGCATGGCAGAGGGCAAACCCGATATCGATAAGATGAGCGCCTTCATCTACACCGCGACCCCGGCGAGGGAGTATCGTACGATAGGAAAGGGTATCGCGAGGGCGTTCAGCGTCGGCAAAGAGATCAAGTCCTGAGTCGTTTTTTATCCCCCCGGCGTGATCGTCAGGACGCCGGTGCCCTCGACCTCCACGCTGCCGAGCGGCGCGTCGTCGATCACCTGTTTTGAAATGACGAAGCTCGTGGTCGTCTCTTCGTCCGTGATGTCGGCCACGATCGAGCGGATGGGGGGCCTGGCCTTTTCGATCGCGATCGCGAGCCATTTCTCGGGCGGGCCCGAGGTCTCGAACCTCGCGCCCGGCGCGTCGGTGAAGGTGCACGAGGACTTCCAATCCTCCATGATCGGCTTTCTGAACTGCAGCGATACGCTTCCCTTCTCCTCCTCGCTCTTGCGGAATGTGATCTCGAACGGGACCTTGGGGATGCTCACGTTGAGGCTGCACTGGCCGGTCGGCCAGCGCGCGAGCGTCCCCTCGACGTCCGCGGATATGTTCGCGTCGCCTCGGATGACCGCGGTGTCCGCGTTCGCCTCGCCCTCGAGCTCGAATGTGTATTTGATGACGAAGCTGTCGGAGGACTCGTTGAACACGTAGTTGGCGCGCACCGCGGCGTTGACCTTCACGCCCCAGCGCGTCTCCGCCTCGCCGGCCTCGCGGCCCTCGAAGTCGCCCATCACCTCATCGAGGCCGGGCACCGCCCGATCTTCACCTTCTTCGTCCTCCGCAATCGCCCGCTCTTCATCGGCGGCTGTCTCTTCGTCGCCGGGTTCATCGAATACGACGGCGTCGTCTCCCGGCAGCTCGATCGGCACCTGGGAGACTGCGTTGGCGGGCATGTATAGAGAGGCCATAAGCGCCAACGCCGCGAGCCAGGGCAGATATCTGCGTCTGATAAGGATCATCGACGCGCGATTGTATTTGAAACCACTTTTTCTTCAAGAGATTATCATTAGAGATTACAGCAACTTTGGGTTGCATATGGCCATGTCGTGGGCTATAGTGCCGCCTCTTCCTGCTGGAGCGCTGAAAAGTAAATGATTTCAGGGGGTTGAAGCGACCTCCTGGTACAGTTCTTTTCGAAACGGAGAGTCTCGGATGATAGAGAGATATTCCAGGCCTGAGATGGCCGCCCTCTGGAGCGATGAATCCCGCTTTGACCTGTGGCTCGCGATCGAGATCGCCGTCTGCGAGGCGTGGGCAAGGCGCGGCGCCATACCCAAAGATGCGCTCTCGACCATCAAGTCAAAGGCCGCCTTCGACGCGGTTCGCGTGGGTGAGATCGAGGCGGATGTGCACCACGACGTGATCGCATTTCTCACCGCAATCGCCGAGAAGGTGGGCCCGGACTCCCGCTTCATCCACATGGGCATGACCTCCTCCGATCTCATCGACACCGCGTTCGCGGTGCAGCTCAAGCGCGCCGGCCTCTCCATCGCAAAGGGGATCGATGAGCTCCGCGCAGTCATAGCCAAGCTCGCGCGCGACCATAAGGACACGTTGATGATGGGACGGTCGCACGGCATTCACGCCGAACCGATCACCTTCGGCCTCAAGGCCGCCGTCTGGTACGACGAGTTCGGCAGGCACGCGAAGCGCCTGCAGGACGCCATAGAGACGATCTCGACGGGCAAGCTCTCGGGCGCGGTCGGCACGTTCGCGCACATCGAGCCGGCGATGGAGGAAGAGGTCCTGCGGCGATTCGAGCTTAAGCCTGCGCCGGTCTCGACGCAGATCGTTCAGCGCGACCGCCACGCGCATTATTTCTGCACGCTGGCCGGCATCGCCGCATCCATAGAGAAGGTCGCCGTGGAGATCCGCCATCTTCAGCGCACCGAGGTCGGCGAGGCGGCGGAGCCGTTCGGCAAGGGGCAGAAGGGCAGCTCCGCGATGCCCCACAAGAGAAACCCGATCCTGTGCGAAAACCTGGCCGGCCTCGCGCGCATCGTACGCGCCAACGCGATGGCCGCGCTCGAGGATGTGGCGCTCTGGCACGAGAGGGACATCTCGCACTCATCCGTGGAGCGCGTGATAGCCCCGGACTCCACGATGCTTGCGGACTTCATGCTCGCCAGGCTCGCGAAGGTGCTGGCAGGGCTCACGGTGAACGCGGAGCGGATGAAGTCCAACATGGAGGCGTCGTTCGGCCTGTACAACTCGCAGGAGGTGATGCTCGCGCTGGTGAGGGAGGGCGTCACCCGCGAGGAGGCGTACAAGGCGGTGCAGGATGCGGCGATGAAGTCGTGGAAGGAAGAGCGGCGGTTCTTCGACGTGCTGATGGAGGACGATCTCATCAAAAAGAAGATAGGCGAACCGGCTCTCAAGAAGCTCTTCGACGTGAAACAGCACTTGAGACACGTGGATACGATATTTGAGAGGGTGTTCAAAAAGTAAGGAGAGGCTATGCAGGCAAAAGTATACGTAACACTGAAAAAGGGCGTGCACGATCCGCAGGGCGAGGCGGTGCGCCACACGCTGGGCAGCATGGGGCACAAGGGAATAAGCGGCGTGCGCGTGGGCAAGTACATAGAGGTGACGCTCGCGGAGATGCCCAAGGAGAAGGCCGAGGCGGAGCTCAAGGAGATCTGCGAGAAGCTCTTGGCCAACACGGTGATAGAGAGCTACAGGTATGACATCGAAGGTCAAGGATAAGGTGTCCACTATGAAATTCGGGATAATCGTTTTTCCAGGCAGCAACTGCGACCACGATTGCCGCCATGTGGTGACGAAGGTCCTGGGCCAGGAGGCCCAGTTTATCTGGCACAAGGAGCGCGACCTCTGCGGCTCCGACTGCGTCATCCTGCCGGGCGGCTTCTCCTACGGCGACTACCTGCGCTCCGGCGCCATGGCTGCGTGCTCGCCGATCATGGACGCGGTCAAGGGGTTTGCGGCCGAGGGCGGGCTGGTGATCGGCATCTGCAACGGCTTCCAGATCCTGCAGGAGGCCGGCCTCCTGCCCGGCGCGCTCATGCGCAACGACAATCTGAAATTCATCTGCCGCGACGTGAGCGTGCACGTGGAGCGGACCGACACCCCCTTCACCTGCGCGTGTAGGTCAGGCGAGGTGCTCCGGATCCCGATCGCGCACATGGACGGGAACTTCTTCGCTGACAAGAAGCTCATCACCAGGATGGAGAAACAGAGGCAGCTGGTGCTCCGCTATTGCGACGAAGAGGGGAACGTGGCTGAGGAGTACAATCCCAACGGCTCCATGGAGGCGGTCGCGGGGCTGGTGAACGACGCGGGCAACGTGCTCGGCATGATGCCGCACCCGGAGCGCTGCAGCGAGAGCCAGCTCGGCAACACGGACGGGATCAAGATCTTCAAATCCATCGTGCAATGGACGAAAGACAGGAGATAGAGATGTCAGGTCACCAATGCGAAGAAATCACCCCCGAGGTGGTCGCCGAACACGGGCTCAGCGAAGATGAGTACGGCCGCATCAAGGAGGTCATGGGCCGTACGCCCAATATCACCGAGCTGGGGATCTTCTCGGTCATGTGGTCCGAGCACTGCTCGTACAAGAGCTCGCGCGTGTACCTCAAGACGCTCCCCACCGAGGGACAGCGCGTGCTCCAGGGCCCGGGCGAGAACGCGGGCATAATCGACATCGGCGACGGCGTGGCCCTGGCGTTCAAGATAGAGAGCCACAATCATCCCTCGTTCATCGAGCCGTACCAGGGCGCCGCGACCGGCGTCGGCGGCATCCTCCGCGACGTCTTCACGATGGGCGCCCGCCCCATAGCCAACATGAACAGCCTGCGCTTCGGCGCCGCGACCGATCCCAGGACGCCTTACCTCGTCCGCGGGGTGGTGGCCGGCATCGGCGGATACGGCAACACGATGGGAATTCCAACTGTGGGCGGCGAGGTCTCGTTCGACGAGTGCTACAACGGCAACATACTGGTCAACGCATTCACGCTCGGCACGATGGATTCCAGCCGCATCTTCCTGGGCAAGGCGTCGGGCGTCGGGAACCCG
>JBAZOP010000112.1 GCA_041648665.1 bacterium
GGAAACCAGGATCGCGATCCTGAAGAAAAAAGCTGAGAACTCCAATCTCAAGTGCCCGGACGACGTCGCCATGTTTTTGGCGAGCTCCATCAAGAACAACGTGAGGGAGCTTGAGGGCTCCCTGCTCCGCCTCAACGCCTTCGCCTCGCTCACGGGAACACCCGTCACGGTGGATCTCGCCCGCGAGGTCCTGGGCACAACGCTCCGCGCCAAGGAGTCCTCCTGCTCGATAGAGTCCATTCAGAAAACGGTCGCAAGCTACTACAGCCTCAACGTCTCGGACCTAAAGTCGCCCAGGAGGATGCGGGTCCTGGCCTTCCCAAGGCAGGTCGCGATGTACCTGTGCAAGAAACATGTCGGCTCTTCTTTCCCTGAAATAGGCGGGAAATTCGGCGGAAAGGACCACACCACCGTAATGCACGCCTGTCGCAAAATAGAGAAACTCTTGAAGTGCGACTCCAAGATTCAGAACGATATCGCCATCCTAGAAAAAGACATCCTCCACTAGAAACCTGTCGATTACTTTTCAACGGCAGCTCTTGATATCCCTGTGGAAGAATAAGATTTGTCTGTTGACAGGCGAGCTTTCGCTGGACTACTTCTCCTTTTGACGCCCATCTCGCGGGCTTTTCCAGCTAGACAAAACATGAACTACATCGTTAAAAACCACGTTGCTTATGAGATTTTTTCTCTTATAAACATATCCACACGCTCTACTACGACTACTGTTTTATCTATATAATCTTTTTTAACAGCATAAGAGAGGACCGGCTATGGAGATAAGAATAACAAGGACTGAGATGCTTAAAGGGTTAGGGCTTGTGCAGAGCATCGTGGAGAGAAAGAGCACGATGCCGATACTCACAAACGTTCTGCTGGAGGCAAGCGGGAAAAACCTTTCCGTGACGGCCACGGACTTGGAAGTGGGAATGAACTGCATCTATCCTGCCGAGGTTGTCTCCGAAGGCAAGGTGACGATTCATGCTAAAAGCTTGTACGAGATAGTTAAGGAGTTGCCTGAGGAGATGGTCCATTTTAAACTGAAGAGCGGAAACTGGGTTGAGATAAAGTGCGGCAAGAGCAACTTCAAGGTCGTGGGACTGGCCTCGGATGAGTTTCCATCCTTACCAAAAAAGGGCTCCGGCCAGACCCAAAAGGCGGACGCAGCTTTTATCCGCGACATGATCGATAAGACCTCGTTTGCCATGTCCAACGATGAGACGAGATACAACCTGAATGGAGTTTATACGGATTTCTCGGGGGCTGAGAATGGCAAGACCATACAGATGGTCGCGACGGATGGTCACAGACTTTCGATCATAAAGAGGGAGGCGGATGTAAAGTGGTGTTTGCCAAAAGGCGGTATAGTGCCCAGGAAGGGCGTTGCGGAGCTGAAAAGACTCGTGGAGACAGGGGATTCTCCGGTTGAACTATGGGCCGATGCAAAACACCTCATAGCGTATCGCGACAACACCACTTTGGTGATAAGGCTTATAGACGGCCAATTCCCGCCTTATGAGCAGGTGGTCCCAAAAAAGAGCAAGAGGGTTGTTTCTGTTAACCGCCAGGATCTCATACGTGCTTTGAAGCGAGTTTCCGTGATTTCCACAGACCGTTCGCGCGGCGTGCGCTTTACCGTGTCGCCGAACAACCTCGACATCTCCGCATCCAACCCAGACTTGGGGGAGGCTAAAGAGGAATTGACTGCGCAGTATAAGGGAGACGCCTTTGATATCGGCTTCAATGCCCGCTATTTTATAGAGGCGCTCCTGTCTATAGAAGACGAACAGGTGGCGCTGCAGCTTGGCGACGAAACCTCGCCATGCCTCATAATGAGCGAGTTCGACCGCGGATTCACCCATGTCATAATGCCGATGAGGCTGTAGGGGCGCATACCCGTAAGATGCACATTGAATCAATAGCGCTGAAAGGCTTCAGAAACATAACAGACTTGCGCTTGGCCCCCGGCCCTGGCGTGAACCTGCTCATCGGGGCGAACGCTCAGGGCAAGACCAATGTCATAGAAGCGATAGACCTGCTTTCTACGGGGTCATCGTTCCGTACGCCCGAATTTCGCGACATGATAGGTTGGGAGGCTACCAGGGCCGAAGTTGCGGCGACTGTGAGCGCGGTGGCCGGCAGGGACCACATAAAGGTCACAATGGACAGCGCCCGGAAGGGCTTTCAGAGGAATGGGAAAAGGGCTCTCCTAAAGGGCACAGCTTCTCTGAAGACCGTGATCTTCGCGCCGGAGGAGATAATGTTGCTCCGCAGCTCTCCCGGCGCCAGGCGAAGATATATAGACGCGTTCATCTCTCAACTCCTCCCTGCGCACAGGGGCAACATCTCCAAATATGAAAAAGTGGTGAGGCAAAGAAATCGGATACTCTCCGATGCCGACGCGCCCAGGGCCGCGCGCATGAAAGAGCTGGCGCCGTGGGACGACCAGCTCGTGGAGCTTGGCGGGAGGATTGTGATCGCAAGGCATGAATGGGTCGAAAGGTTGAACGAACACTTGCCCGGGCAATATATGAAGATCGCCTCGATCGATGGGCGCGCCGAATTTGTTTATGTGCCCCACTGCGGGGCAGGGCTCGTCGGTCAAGGTCTGCCGGCGATCAGGGGAGGGCTTGAGAGACAGCTTGCGGCGCGCAGGGAGGACGAATTCATACGCTGCACAACGCTGGTCGGCCCGCATCGCGACGATCTCGAAGCGCGGATAGGCGGCGCTGCGGTCAAGAGCTTTGGCTCGCAAGGGCAGCACAGGAGCTTTGTGCTGGCGCTTAAACTCGCCGAAATGGCCATGCTCAAGGAGGAGGCCCGCGAGGACCCGATACTCCTGCTCGACGACGTAGCGAGCGAGCTCGATTGCGATCGAAACCGGTTTTTCTTCGAGGCGATAGCCGCAAATACAGGCCAGGTCTTCATTACAGCCACATCCGAGAAGGAGATCGGCCCCATGGGTAGCGGCCGCACTCAGCTGTTTTCCGTGAGCCGCGGCACCGCGGTCGCCCGCAAATAGCGTAAAAACGAAGGTTTGCGCCTGCCTGCGTCCATTCATTGCGCTTTACTTCATAACCCCTCTGTGCTATCCACATGCTCGATCCCAAAACAAGAAAAGCCTTTTAAATCAAGCAATTAAGAGGAAACATGGAGAAACAGCAAGCAGCTGATTCAAAAAAATCCGGCAAAGAGAAAGCGGTTGTTGCGAAGGATGCGGTCAAGACCGGGCACTCCTACGACGCATCCAAGATCAAAGTCCTTGAGGGCCTTGATGCGGTTCGCCGCAGGCCTGCGATGTACATCGGATCCACGAACATCCACGGGCTTCATCAGCTCGTCTACGAAGTGGTCGACAACTCTGTGGACGAATCGCTCGCCGGGTTCTGCACGGACATCGACGTCGTGATCCACATCGACGGCTCGGTGTCGGTCGAGGACAACGGACGAGGCATCCCGGTTGACATGCACGACACTGAGGGCGTCTCCGCGGCAGAGGTCGTTCTCACCAAGCTCCACGCAGGCGGAAAGTTCGATCATTCGTCATACAAGGTGTCCGGCGGTCTCCACGGCGTGGGAGTTTCCTGCGTCAACGCGCTCTCGGAGCAGCTCGACCTGGAAATAAGGAGGGATGGGAAGCTCTATTGTCAGAGCTACAAATGCGGCAAACCGGATGCGCCGCTCGCTGAAAAAGGAAAGAGCGAGCGCAGCGGCACCAAGGTCCACTTCAGGGCCGACAAGAGCATCTTCGAGACCACGGAAGTCAATTTCGATACCCTCTCACAGAGGCTGAGGGAGATCGCATTCCTCAACAAAGGGCTCAAGATTTCGATCACTGACGAACGCGAGAAAGACAAGCAGCACGTCTTCAAGTACGAGGGCGGCATAAGCAGCTTCGTGGAGTTCCTCAACAAGGCGAAGGAGACGGTGCACGGCAAGGTCGTGCACTTCGAGACCGAAAAAGACGGCGTCATCGTCGACGTGGCCATGCAGTGGAACACAGGATATAAGGAGCAGATCTTCTCGTTCGCGAACAACATCAACACTCGCGATGGAGGCACGCATCTCTCCGGACTCAAGTCTGCGCTCACCAGGACGATAAACCAGTACGCCACCAAGAACGAGCTTCTCAAGAAGCTCAACAAGCCCCCCGACGGCGAGGACATACGCGAGGGCCTGTGCGCGGTGATATCCGTGAAGCTCCCGAACCCGCAGTTCGAGGGGCAGACCAAGGGGAAATTGGGCAACTCCGAAATAGAGGGCCTGGTCAAGCAGGCGGTCTACGAGAAGCTCAGCGAGTTCCTGGAGATGAATGGGCCGACGGCTCGCAAGATAGTCGACAAGGCCGTGGTGGCGGCCAGCGCCCGCGAGGCTGCGCGTCAGGCGAGAAACCTGGTCAGGAGAAAGAGCGCGATGGAGGCCGGCACGCTGCCGGGCAAGCTCGCCGATTGCCAGGAGCGGGACCCGGCGGTCTCTGAGCTCTACATCGTGGAAGGCGACAGCGCCGGAGGTTCGGCAAAACAGGGACGCGATCGGAGATTTCAGGCGATATTGCCCCTCAAGGGGAAGATACTCAACGTTGAGAAGGCGCGCTTCGACAAGATGCTCTCCTCGGATGAGATCCGCACGATAATCACGGCGCTGGGCACCGGCATCGGCGAAGAAGACTTCGACATAGCGAAGCTTCGGTACCACAGGATCATCCTCCTCGCCGATGCGGACGTCGATGGCGCACACATCAGGACGCTCCTTCTCACCTTTTTCTACAGGCAGATGCCAGAGGTAATCGAGAACGGGTACCTCTATATCGGACAACCGCCGCTCTATCGCGTGAAGAAGGGAAAATCTGAAAAGTATCTCAAAGACGATGATGCGCTCGAAGGGTTTCTCATAGATCTCGGAGTCGAAGGGATAACCGTCGAACCCAAGGGCGCCGACAAACCTTACTCCGGCAAGGCGCTCGCGAAGATCACCCGCCAGTTGATCCACTACTCCGGCATACTGGATATCCTCAAGGCAAGGAGGGATCCGAGGGTAATAGATGCGGTGGTGGAGACGGAGGCCATCAACCACACCGTGCTGTCCGGCGCGCAGAAGAAACTGGACTCGGCGTTGGACGAGATAGCCCAGTATCTGCACAGGCGATATCCGGAGCTCTCCGACTTCAAAATGGATCAGGGTGACGATCCCAAGAACGAGGCGAAGAGGGTCGTGTACAACACCATATGGAACGGTTTCCCCAGGGAGACGGTGATCGACATCGAGTTTCTGCATTCCCCGGAGTTCCGGGAACTCAAGTCGCTATACGATGAGTTCTCGAAGCTTGGGAAGGCGCCGTATGCGGTGACGCGCGACGGGGAGTCGATCGAGCTCGCGAGCCTCTTGCAGGTGAAGGAGTACATACTGACGGAGGGCAAAAGGGGCTACGACATCCAGCGCTACAAAGGCCTGGGCGAAATGAACCCGAGCCAGCTTTGGGAAACCACCCTCGATCCGGAGCGCAGGACGCTTTTACAAGTGCACATCGATGATGCCGTAGAAGCAGACAGCATCTTCTCCGTATTGATGGGGGATCAGGTGGAGCCTCGCAGGGAGTTCATCGAGAAGAACGCGCTCTACGTCCGCAACCTGGATATATAACCCAGGTTACGCTATCTTCAGGCTCTTCAAAAAATCCTGGAACGGTTTGTAGTATGCCGGGAACTTCTCGTCTGGGAAGCTGGCGGTCATGTTTATGGCCAGTTTCTCCTTGAGGAGGGTGACCTGGATCTGTTTCACGATCTGACCTTCCTTGATCTTAGGGGCAGGCCGATCCGGCTGTTGCTGCTTGAGCATCTCGGCCATCGCGGAGACGTCCCAGCTGCATATCATCATTTTGCCGCGCACGCCGGATATCGCTATGTCCTTCTCATCGGAGATCTTGAGGTCCTTGATGCCCCTCTTTACGATGGAATCCCTGATCCGTCCGAAATACGTGGCAAGGTCTATCTCGCCCGGGAGGTATTCCTTGGTGACGATTACATTCGGCTTGACGTTGGGGTCTTCCGAAGGCAACGTGAGCGTGAGCATGCCCTGGACATTCCAGTCCTGCGGCAGGTCGGCTGTCAATTCGGCCAGCTCAATTCTCGGCATAACGCCTCCTTTTCAGGCGCTCAGGGATAGCATTTAGAAACAAACGGTCAAGCGTATTCAGAGGAGACGGACCTTGGAGAGCAATTTCAGGGTAAACAAGAAGGAGAACGGCCAGAGGCTGGACCTCTGGCTCCAAGGCAAACTTCCAGGCGCCTCGAGGAAACAGGCGAAGGCCATGTTGGATGCCGGGAGGGTTCTCGTAAACAACCGCAGGGTCGTGATCGCCGGCTGGGAGCTGGCTGAGGGCGACGAGGTGGAGATCAGGCCCCTTCTTCGGAGTCTGTCTGAGAAGGAGGAAGGGGGGCAGGGGCAGCAGCCGGAGAGGCAAAGGCATCAGGAGGTGAGGCGGCAGGCCGGACCGCAGACCGCCGGGATATCTTCTTCCATCGACAGGCACTTCGCCAGGAAGAAGGCCAAGAGGAAAGCGAAGGACAGGCCGCAGCGCAAGGAGACCCCGTCCGTCCGGGTATATTACCAAGACCGCGACCTCGTTGTGGTCGAGAAACCCAGCGGGTTGCTCTCGGTCCCCAATGACAAGCAGGACACCAGGGACAGCATGCTCGATCGCGTGCGCTCGTTCCTCAGGCGGAAATTCCGCGACAAATCCTCGTTCGTCTCCCCGCTCCACAGGCTGGACGCCGAGACCAGCGGCATCATGGTCTTCGCGCTCTCCAAACAGGGGCAGAGGCTCACCGGCCAGTTCAAGGAGCACTCGGTCCAGCGCTCCTACGAGGCGATCGTTCAGGGCCGGATAGAGAAAGAACAGGGAGTGATAAACAAGCCGCTTGAGAAGGGCGAATTCGACGACGGCAGGAAGGTGAGGACGGTCGAGGGCGAAGGCGGCATGAAGGCGATCACCGAGTACAGGGTCAAGGAGCGTTATAAGAACGCGACGCTCCTCGACGTCACGGTGCGCACAGGCCGCACTCACCAGATCAGGGTGCACTTGGCGTCCGAGGGTTTCCCCGTGCTGGGTGACGCGCTCTATGCGAACGAGCTTGCGGAGAAATATCCCGAATTGATGGACGAGGTGGATCGCACGCTCGGCTTCCGCAGGCACGCTCTGCACGCGGCGTCGCTCGGGTTCAAACACCCCGCGAACGGAAAGAAGATGACCTTCCGCTCACCCATGCCGGATGACATGAAGGCAATCCTGGATTTCCTTCGTTCGTCGGTCTAGCCCCAGTTTCGGATTATTTCGAACGAGTTCGTTTTATCTATCCTGCCTTCGCAACTGCAGGAGACGACATCTCCGCGTTTTGCAGCGTCAAAATCGGCGTTGGTCTGGGATGTGTTTTTGTCCAGCCTTACGACCTTGAGAAGCTCTCCGCTTTTTCCGCACAGGACCAACTCCCGTTTGCCCTTAGATACGAGCGGGCTGGAGACGACTCGCCAAAGGCCGTGACTCATGACCGGTGACTCGTGATTGGCGGGCTTGAAAATCAAATAGCTCATCTTCAGATGCGTGTGATCCATGCCTGAAAGTCGGTCGAGCTCAATTAGAAATTCCGGCGGCTCCCAATTGATGTAGAAGTGGCACCAGTCGCGTTCGTTCGCCGCTAGCATGGGGCATTGTTTTTGATGGAGACAGGGTGCGGTCACCCGTGCGACCCCTCCATCGACGAGGCTGTCACGCAATTTCATGAGTGGCCTTGCGGTTTCGCGCAGCGCCGGGTCGATGATTATGAACGAGCCATTCTCCTTGAGAAAGTCGCGGGCAAGTTCAGTGCTGATCTTGAACGCCTGATCTTCAGAGAGCTCATTGAGCACGTTGGCTGCGATGATGACGTCGAAGCGCTGTTTGGCCAGAACCTTTTGCAGTGTCTGCTTTGTGATGTCGAGGGTGGCGGACTCGAACGAGTGGTGCGGAGGCGCGATCTTCTTAAACAACTCGTGGGCTTTCTCCAATGCCGGCCGAATCCTATCTATTGCCGCGATCCTAATCCTGGCATCCGGCTGCTTCATTGAGAAGAACACGGATGCAGCGATGGATGCCGTGCCTGGACCTGAGCCTATATCCAGCACCGATATGTCGTCGCCAGGGGTATCGATCTGTCCCAGGCAGTGCATGACTTTGACCGCGTTGGGGATCAGGAATGCTGCGAGGTAGGCGGAGAGGGCATAGGGATCAGACAGATAGTCCAGGGGCATCGCTGCGCGTTCGCTTGTGAACGCCAGCGAGAGCTGCTTGGCGGCCTTTGCGATTCGTCCTCGGTCGTGCGGCAACGAATCCTCTAGTGCAGCTGCAAGCCTTCGAATTATCTCT
>JBAZOP010000113.1 GCA_041648665.1 bacterium
TGGGCTCACCTCACCTTGAAGGTAACAGGAGACACGGGCGCGGGCGAAGTTACCGCCCTGGGTGCCTCTCCTCGTCGTCTCGCGCTTTCAAGACCTGCACGTCCGAGTGGATCTTGACCATCAGGTCGAAGAGCTTGTCGTAGCGCCGGGTCTCCTCGTCGCTGATCTGCTTGTCCATCTGGGTTCGCTCGATCCGCTCGGCGCTCTGGGCGCTCCGGACCTGCTCGAGCCGTTCCTCCTGGGCCCCGGCCGCCCGGCACGAGGACCCGAGCGCGAGCCCGAGCCCGACGAGGGACGCGAGGATGACGGTCGCGATGCCGAAGAGCCACTTCCGGGTGCTCTCGGTCCAGCCGACGGCGGGCAAGACCTTCTCCTGAAAGGGTTTCATCGCGGTCTGGACCCAGCCCATCTCGAACGGGTAGTGGCACGCGCCAGGATGGAGCGGCCCGGTCGGGATGAGCGGGCGCGGGTTGGGCGAGTCGGGCGCCGGCCGTGCCAGTGACTCCTGCGAGTAGTCGTGGTGCTTCACCGTGCTCATGGGGAGCTCTCACACGACTCGGGGCACGGCGTCCCACGAGGCGCCGAGTGCGACGGGCGTACGGCGCCGGCAAGGCGCGGGATGAGCGTCTCGAGCTCGCCCAGGGCTTTCCCGTGGTGCTGGAGGAGAAGGACGAGCGACTCGAGCTGCGACTCGATGCGCCCGAGCCGCTCTCCCTGCCGCGCCTCGAACTCGTCTAAGGCCTGCTGCGTCACGAGCGCCATCAGCTTTCCCCACTCGCAACAGGGATGTCCTTTGACTTCGACGGCACGAAGTCGATCCACACGAGAATCGGGCTAGACGGAGAACTCGCAACGGTTTCGTGCACCATGCCGAGCCCTTGCGCGAAGATATCACCGAGTGCATTGTACGCAGAAGACGCCATTCCTGCGTCGCTTACATGGACGGAGGCCCAGTTACCTCGCGTCGACCCTGCGTCGATCGGGAAAAGCACCTGACACCGGCCGAAGGTGCAAATCGGGACCTTCGCATCGCCCGCAATGCCGCCCTGGAGCACGACGCCCATCGCGAGGATCGTTCCGGCAGGAGCCGCGATGTACGCGTCATCGAGGTCGGCGTACTGGACGACGACCTGCCCCTTGACCGACGTCGTGCCGGTCTTGTTCGTCAAGTACGTGACGAGCTTCTTCTTGCCGTTGAGGATCATCTGCTACCTCGCTCGGTACTGCGCCTTGAGGATGACGGTGTCGTTGTTCGCCGCGGGCCGGGTGATATCGTACTTCGCCCGCACGTACTTGAAGCCCAGATCGTTGAGCGAGATGGCGATCTGCGAGGTCGCGCCGGCCAGCGTCGCGACCTGATTGAGCACGTCGTCGGTGAGGTTGCTGTAGACGTAGATCGCCTGCCAGTCGCGGTTCCCCGGCGTCGCGTCCTCATCGTTCGTGACCTCGATCGTGAGGACCGAGGTGTTGTCGGCTCCGCAGATGACCTTGCCGGTGAGCGTGATCGTGCCGTAGACGTCGGTGTCGAGCCCACCCTCGGACGGGTAGTAGGCATCGGCGGAGACGTTCGAGAGGTCGGCCCAGCTCACGGTCAGGACCTGCGGGACCTGCACGACTCGGAGCCGGCGATAGAGATCGGTCACGAGGTGAACAATGTCCGCGTTCGCGACGCCCGTGCCGGCCACCGTGGTCTCCGCGACCGCGCCGATCTTGACCGGGTTCGCTGAGTCGGCAACGGCGCCGTCGGCCTGGTTGCCGCAGACGTTCACGAGGAGTCGGCGCATGGTGTCGGTGATCAGGTGCCCGACGTCGCCGGCGTCGATCACGTCAAGGTTCTCCGGTGCGGCGTTGCTCACGGCGCGAGCCCCAATCTTCACCGGGTTCAGGTTCGCAGAGTCTTGCGCGTCGTCTGCAGTTGCCCCCTCGGCGAGCACGCGAAGCCGCCGATAGAGATCCGTGATGAGATGTGCGATGTCCCCGTCGGCGATGCCCGTTCCTGCCGGCGTCGTCTCGGCGACCGCCCCCAGCTTGAGGGGGTGCTCGGTCGTGACGTTCGTCGCGCCGTCGGCGACGCCGCCCACGGCGTGGGCCCAGAGCCGGCGCTTCAAGTCCGCGACGAGGTGGACCTTGTCCGCGTCGGTCACGTCGGTGACCGCGGTCGGAACATCCTCGGCCACGGCGCCGACCTTCAGCGGAAGCTCGGTTGCAACGTTCGCGGCGTCATCGGCGACCTGGCCGATCGCGCGGATCATCGTAGGATTGCTGCCGCCCATGATTCTCTCCTTCTCCTAATCTGCCAGGTCCGGAACGTCAGTCGGAACGAGCCCAGAACCGTTGGGGTACTGCCTGTAGTCGCTGATGTAGCCGCCCGCGTCGAGGTAGCCGACAAGGCAATTGCTTGTCGTGTGTGTGTTGTCGGTGCCCGTGAGCAGGCTGGTCCACGTCGCGTAAGCACCGCCTCTGATCCACACCGTCCAATAGCCTGCCAGATGGCCAAATGCGTCAGTGACACTGGCTCGCGTAACGCAGAGTTCGTACTCTGTGTTGATGGCAACAACGTCCGCTGCTGTCGCAGCAATTATTGATCCTGCGCCATTGATCCACTTCTGAAAGCGTACAATCTCAGTGTCAGTAATTACTAAAGCGTAGCCATTGAAATTTGACGCTGTCAAAATAGCTGGCACTGATCCAATAAGCGGCAGATAGAGCACACCAGCCGCAGTACCTTTACGCGCCCTGAAGTACCACGCCCCATACGCCTGCGGGCTCGCCTCCCTGCTCGCGAAGTACCCGGCCGTCACACCCAGGAGCCGGCGCCGCGTCCCGGTGTCGTCCCACTTCATGGTGCCCGAGAGCACGCGAACAGGGCCGCAGTTTCCGCCAGCCGCGACAGCCGCCACGGAGACGGGGTAGTCGGTCCGGTTCGCCAGGACGTTGCACTCCAGCGCGTGGTCGAGGTAGAACTTGCGGACCTGGGCGTCGGTCCAGAGGCCAGAGTCGAGAGCGAAGATCTCTAGGTCGCCGTCGAAGGCACGCGGAATTGCTGTTGGGCTATATGTATTGAATAACTCAACTCTTGCCGAGGGGGCTGTAACCAATGCTCCAGCTCGCGCTACTAACGCTGTTACTGTTTGCGACTCGCCGTCAACCCATATCTCTGGAAGTGTTAGTGGGCTGACTTTGTTATGCCTAATTACGACAATATGAGTAACATTCGGTGATATTGGCACAGTCCAGATAGCGTGAGCAGGATCGCTGTAGTATATGGAATAAGCTAACGCATTTACAGGTGCTCCTCCAAAGTAAATAGTAGCTCGCTGACCCCCACCCGTATCAAGCCAGAGCAATTGACCAGATCCGTTTTCTCCCTTTGTCTTGATCAAGCACTTGAATGCGATCGTCCACGGGTCAGGGTACAGGCTCGCATTCACCGGCGTCTGCGCCAGCGGTCCGTTCGCCCCGCCCCGGCCAGGAGCCGAGTGGATGATGTGGCCCTTGTCGCTCCGCTGCTGGAGACAACCGGAGATCGTGAAGTCGGTTTCGAGGCTGCCCTTGTTTGGAACGATATTGCTCCCGTTCCTTGGACCATCGAAGTACACCAACGGAAGCGAGCCCGTGATGTTCTTGGGGTCGGGCGGGAAGAAGATCGACTTGCCTGTGAAGACGCTGCCGATCTGGTCCCACAGATCGGAGAGGTTCTTGATCTCGGCGTCCGTGAGAGCCCTGCCGAGGATGGCGTCGTTGAACGCACACATGAGGCCATAATCGTTGATTCTGGAACCGTAACTGAGAACAGCGCCGTAGTTCAAGAGCGTCAGGTTTGCATCGTTACCCGTTGGTGCAATGGTTCCAGCCGCATTCGCGCGGAATGTGCCGTCAACGAAAAGCTGCGGTATAGCGCCGGTCACCCAGCGAATTGCGACAGTCCTGGCTCCCGTAAGTGCAGTCGAAGCTACCGTGCGTATGCTTACACCGTCCGCGATCCAAAGTGTGTTAGCGCCCTGGATAATGACTTCTAGGTCAGTGCCGCCCTCATCCACCTTGGAGTAGACACGGGACTTGATTGCCGTCACGTAATCAGGAGGCAAGGTCTGGAAGTTACGCGCCGTCCAAAACAGCGTACCACTCGCAACACGCAACTCAGGAGCCGCGCCGCTATCAACGATCGAAACAGAACCACCACCGGCAGCAGCAGACTTCTCTTGACTGAGGTAGTAGCCCTTCTCGCCGCGTCTGAAAGCCAGGCCGACACCAGCCGTGCCGGGAGTGATGATGCGAGGCCGAGCGTAGCTGTCCCAGCACTCTACGGAACCCCGAATAAAAGCCGTCGCCATTGCGGGCGAGAGACTCTTCACGAAATCGATGAAGCCGTTGATACCTGGCATCTAGGGCCTCCTCGCCTGGTAGCGAAGCCGGGCCGTGAGGGCGCGTACCTGCATGGGGCTCCACTCTACGTTGTCGATGATTTGAAGTGCCTGCTCTCCTGTAAGATAGTAAGCAATACGCCCACGACCAAAAACAAGAGGAGCCGATGTATTACGCATACACGTATATACCCCTGACGATCCTACGGATGACGACAGCAAGGTGCCGTCTCTGTAGATTTTCAGGCCAGCGGAACCTCCTCCGTTGTACGTAACAATAAGCACATGTGGAATTCCGGTTTTTATAGCCGCTGCCGCATTACTATAAATTACGCCTCCGAGTGTTGCGTCACTCAGCAAAACGTAGACAGCCCCACCGGACGGGCAATAGATTTCGTACTCCCCATAATCACTAGCACCGAAACCAGATCCTTTGTAGACAATGCTCCAGTTTCCGGTAACCGTCCCCTTGACGATCATAGCAATCGAGAACGGGAGGTCTGCACTACCCGTCGTGAAGCTCAGTGCGTCGGCGTCGGGGATCGTGATCTGATCCCCGCCGTCGAACGAGAAGCCACGCACGAGCCCGGCCTCACGAGCGACCTTGGGGAACTGCGCCGCCGTCGCACCGTCGCTCCCCATCAGAGCCGTGCCGCCGATTCGCCCGCCAACGTCGGTCACGAACAGGCCGGCGTCGTTTTTGTAGTAGCTCGTGCCCGGCAAAACGGCCAGCGGGTCGTGAGCGCGGAGATGAGCGTGCCTTGCCGGAGGTGCGGCTCGTCAACGGCGGTGGCGACGTTGCCGTAGATCTCGAAGCGGTGGATGGTGCCGACGAACCGCTGTGCGGGGCCTGAACCACAGCCTATAGTCATCTGTGCGGCTTTAATAGAAGACCATGCAGTAGCAGCGTACTTGATGAGCACCCCATTGAGCCACAAATAGTTTGCTTCCGAAGTGACGGATACCACAAAAGTATTCTTTCCCGCCACAGCGGCAACACTCCAAGTTGCATATGCTAACTCAGCTATAAGTCCTCCCCCAGCTACCCAATACAATGTATTAGTTGAACGCTTCCAAAGATACTGACGACCGCCTGTCCCTATGATGTCATAGAACATATGGTCTGCATCATCGTCTAGTGCTGATCCAAATGTCACAGTAAACACAATTGTATAACCAGCTCGAAGAATCGACGGGCCGCTCACGTTGTACAGCAGGTTCCCGTTCCCGTCGAACGTGACCCCATCCGGCCCGAACGTCGTGCCGGTCCCGACGATGGTCGCGCCGTTTCTCTCGACGCTGTCACGGTCGGGGAACGTCTCCCGGAAGAGCAGAGGAAGCCTGCCCAGCTCGGGAACGTGGTCTCGCAGTCCGACGGTCACCGGGGCTTCTCCTCGCCGCCGAGGCCGACCTCACCAAGCCCCGCGGCCTCGACCGCGGCCGGCTTCCACGAGGGCTTGCGCTCCTCGATGACCTGCTGGACGAGCGTGTCGACCTCCTCGGGGAGGAAGCCCGCCGTCGCCGCCGGGCCGATGACCGGCTGGCCCACCGCGACCGCCTCGATCGCTTCGGCCATGGCCTTCGACGGGTCGGGGCCCTGGGCCACGATCGCGTACTGCGGCTGATCGCCGCAGACGAGCTTGCGGACCTGCGCGACCGGGAGCGGCTTCCCCCCTGCGGGCACCGCGGCCCGGATGAGCGCGAGCGCGGCGGCCTCATCCCGGCCGACCGCCGGCTTCGTCTCGGCCTTGGGCTCTTCGTAGTTCACGGGGTAGAGCGTCTTTTCGTCCATGGTCTTCTCCTACAGAGCCCTGGTCATGGCGTTGATGATCACGATCGAGGTCGCGTCGGCCGGCGTCCAGAGCGCCCGGAAGTACCGCGCGCCACACGTCACCTCGAGCTGGTAGTAGACCGTCGCCACGTCGGGCGAGATCCACGAGGCGTAGCCGCCGCCGCCCTGGCCGCGATCGACGACCATCTTCGTGACGTCGGTCCAGTTGGTGCCTTCGTTGCTCGACTGGAAGGTCAGCGTGCCGTCTCGAATGCCGATCTGGATCGTGAGCCAGGGCCGGTTCCCGATCTCATAGCCGCTCGAGCTGGGGTAGTAGACCGCGTCGGCCGCCGCCAGCGTTTCGTTCGCCCAGACTTGGGCGCTCTCGTCGCGGTCGTCCGCGGTCGTGTTCGCGCTCACCCGGTCGGCCGCCGCGACGTCGTCGTAGGCCGCGGAGACGACCCGGAGCCTACGGTACAGGTCCGTGACGAGGTGGACCATGTCAGCGTCAGTGGCTGCCGCGACGACCTGATCAACGACGGCGCCGATCTTCACGGGGTACTCGGTCGCGACCGAGGCGACGTCGTCGGCGACGGCGCCCACCGGATGGGTCCAGAGCCGCCTGTAGAGGTCGGTCGTCAGGTGAACGAAGTCGGCGTCCGTGACCACGCCGGCCGCGATGGGCTCATTCTCGGCGACCGCGCCCACCTTCAGGGGGTAGTCGAGCGCGTCGTTCGCCGCGTTGTCGGCGGTCCCGCCCATCGGGTGCGTGAAGAGCCGATGCTCGAGGTCGAGGGCGAGGTGAGCCACGTCCCCGGCGTCCACGTCGGACGCGGCGAGCGTCGTCGTCGTGTAGGCCACGCCGCCGGTCTTCACCGGGTTCGTCGCGTCGACCACCGCCCCGTCCGCAATCGGCCCCTCGGGGAGCGTGCGGAGCCGGCGGTAGAGGTCGGTCGTCGCGTGGACCATGTCGCCGACCTGCGCCGCGTCGGGCGCGAGGTGCGAGATGGCGATGCCACCGACCTTCAGCGGGTTCAGGGCCGCGGTGTCGGCGGCGTCATCGACCGTCGCGCCCTGGGGAAGCGTCTGGAGCCTGCGGTAGAGATCGGTCACGAGCTGCGCGACGTCGCCGTCGTCGACTACGGAAAGCGCCGCGTCGGCCGTGCCGGCGACCCGGACCGGGGCGAGCGCCGCAGCCGAGCCGTCGTCCACGTTCCCGACCGCGTTGACGCGGAGCCGACCGGCGAGGGTCGTCGAGAGATACGCCGCGTCGGCCTCGGTGACCGCGCCGGGCTCCGCGTCGGTGGCCTTCGCACCCACGATGACCGGCTTCGCGCCGCTGGCCGCCGCGTCGTGAGCGACGACGCCGCCCACAGCCGGAGAGCCGGCCGTGCCGCCGTTCAAGACTGTGGTGCCGCCCCACTCCGCGACGTTGACGTCTCCCGCGTCACCCGAAAAAGAAGGGGACAGCGCATCGAGAAGAGCGCCTCCTTCCGGTGTCACCCCGATGACGTTCAGGTAGACGCTCGTCGCGGTGGAGAAGGAGACGACCGACGGGAAGATGCGGTCCGCGAACATCGTGTTGATCACGTAGACCGCAGGCGTCTGGCTCAGGGTGTGGTTGACGAGCGCCACCTCGGGGATGTGCAGCGCCGGGTACATCGCCGTCCTCTCGAGGGCCGCGAGCGCGCTCCGGTACTGCATGTAGAGCATCAGCTCGGCGATGCCGGCGGCGTTGCCGGTCACGACAAGGAGCACCTGATCCCAAGATGTGACGTCGAAGCCGCTGTCTACGGCGGGTGCGGCGACGTCGGCGGCTGTTACGATTCTTCGGCCGAGGGAACGAAGCTCACTCGCGCGGCTCTTCGTGGGGGTCGTAGCCATGCTTGGACTCCTCGATCGCCTCGGCGAAGAGCCGGGCGGTCACGGGCCAAGCGTAGCGGGCGAGAGCCTGCTGGGATAACTTGAGGCGCGAGTCGTGGTCGAGCGGCATCCGCAGCGCTTCGACCAGAACGTCCCGGAAAGTCTTGGAGAAACAGCCCTCTGGAACCCACAGCGTGCCGC
>JBAZOP010000114.1 GCA_041648665.1 bacterium
CCTTCTTCAGCTCTCCGATTTTGCGCTTCAATGCCCCCTCGCCCGCGAAGGTCGTTTCCTCGAAGGGCGTGCACGGCTTGGGCACGAAGGGCGTGACCGTGAGGTCGATCGCGGTGGAGCGCTGCGAGCGCGGGGCTTTGCCCCTGACGGCGTCGCGTATCTTTACGGCGAGCGGAGCGATCGCCGCGATGTCCGCCTCGGTTTCTCCGGGCAGCCCGATCATAAAATAGAGCCGGAGGCGCGTGATCCCCGCTTGTGCGAGCGTCTCTGCCGCGACCAGTATCCTCTCGTCCGAGATCCCCTTGCCGAGTGTGCGGCGGAGACCCTCTGACCCTGCCTCTATGCCGAGTGCGATCGAGCGAAGCCCTGCGTCGTGGAGGAGCCTTGCCTTTCCCTCGTCTATCGCGTCCACGCGCACGGACGACGGCGAAAAACTCGCTTTGCGTTCGATGATGGATGCGGCGATTGATTCGAACTTGGGATGGGAGAGGATGTCTGCGCCGACGAGTCCGAATTTCCTGCGGTGCGCAATCCCGTCTTCCACCATCGCCATGATCGCGCGTTGGCTGCGGAGCCTGGGTTTCCCGTATATGACGGGCGTTGCGCAGAAGCGGCAATTTCGCGGACAGCCGCGTTCGATCTCGATGAGGTGCATGTCCCCGAACTCCGCAGCCATCGAGTAGATGATGGTCTCGGTCTTGAAGGGGTCGAGCGATTCGATGTGACGCCGTGCGATCGGTTTCTTCGAGGGCCCGATCATCACCCCGGGTATCTGCTCAAGCTCCGCGATCGCGTCCATCTTCGTGAGTCTCGCCTCCATGATCGGGATGACCCTGTCTGCGAATGCCTCGAATTCGCCGAGAAAGACCGCGTCCGCGATCAGGGATAGCGGCAAGGGGTTGAGGGTGGGTGCGGCTCCGCCCGCGATTATCAAAGGATGATCGTCCGTCCTCTCGGCTGCCCTGTGCGGGATGCGGGAGATCGTAAGCGCAGGGATGATGTTGAGGTAGTCGTTTTCAAAGGAGCAGGTGAGCGCGATCGCGTCGAAATCAGAAAGCGGCCTCTGCGACTCGATCGAGAGCACCGGGGTTCCGGTCGTCCTGTGCTCCGCCATATCGAATTTCCCCGGCATGAAGGCCCTCTCGCAGGCTATGGCCGGGCTCGCGTTCAAGATGCGGTATATGGAGTGGACGGCCAGATTGCCCATGCCGACGCTGTAAACGTTGGGATAGAGCAGGGCCGCGGAGCACTTGCCGCCCCAGTCCTTTGCCAGGGCTCCCTGCTCCTGCGAGGCGAGTTTCTTGAGCTTTTCTCTGATCTTCCAAGTCATCCGCCCTTACAGACCACATCGGAATCGGCCTTGCAATGCCCCAGGTGGCCTACTATGGATTGCCTCCCATGCAGGTCATAGGGTGGCTACATAGGCGCGAGGCGCAGAAGAGGGCCGAGGAGATTCTCTCCGAGTGCTGTCATAGACTTGCCCTCGGCAAGAAGAGCTTGGGCAAGAGCGGGAGGGAGTGGATCGCAAGGCGCCGTTGGAAAGAGGACCCTGATGAGATGAAGAGGGCGATCTACTTCGCGGCGCTGGCTGCGAGGGACGGCACAGTGGAGGCGGCGCACTTCCCGCCGCGCTGTGTTAAGGACCACGAGGCCCATGTGAAGGCGAGCTTCGAACAGATGTCTCTGGAGCAGGTGGTGGGACAGAAGGTATGCCACTTCTTCGAGAGGCTCGGCGACGTCGAGGTGAACTCGGTTCATCGCATCGTGATCGAGCAGGTGGAGAGGCCGCTCATCGAACGCTGCCTTGCGTGGGCTGATGGCAATCAGCTCAAGGCTGCGCGCGTGCTCGGCATCAACCGGAACACGCTGAGAAAGAAGATCAGGGAACTGGGCGTCAAGATATGAACTCCGCCAAGGATCAAATCAAAGGGCTGTACGCGATAGCGGACAGCGCGTTCTGTCCGGACGGCTCGCTGCCTGCGCTCGTGCGCGGATTTCTCGATGGCGGATGCAAAACAGTGCAGCTTCGGATGAAGGGGACGGACGAAGTCGCTTGCTCTCGGATGGCGATGCAGAATGCGGTCGAGATCATGAAGCTCAAGTCCGGGTACGACTTCACGTTCATCGTCAACGACCATGTCGACGTGGCGCTTGAGACGGGCGCGGACGGCGTGCACGTGGGCGAATTCGACGAGCCCGTGCGCTCCATCAAGGAGAGGGCGCCGGGGCTCGTGGTCGGGTATTCATCGCACTCGATCGATGAGGCAAGGCGGGCTGCGGCCGCGGGCGCGGACTATGTCGCGTTCGGGGCGATCTACCCCACGCGCACCAAGGGCCCCGGCCACCCGGTGCAGGGGATCGGCCGACTCAGGGAACTCGTGCAATCGGTCCGCGTCCCCGTCGTCGCGATCGGCGGCATAGGCCGCGCGAACATCGACGAGGCGCTTTCCACCGGCGTGCGCTCGGTGGCGATGATCAGCGCTATCTCTCAGGCGCCGGATGTGACGGCTGAAACCGCATGGTTCGTGAAAAGGATGAAGGATTTATGACATCGAAGCGGACAGTCCTTGCTATCGGCGGCTCGGATCCATCGGGCGGCGCAGGCGTGCAGGCGGACCTCAAGACGCTCGCCGACCTTGGCATCGACGCCATCTCCGCGATCACCGCGATCACCGCCCAGGACGACGAGAGGGTGCTCTCCATCCATCCCACGCCGGCCGACGTTCTCACGCAGCAGCTCGCCACCGCGTGCGCCGGTCGCGAGATCGCGGCGATCAAGATCGGCATGGTCGCCACCAAATCCAACGTGCGTGCGCTCGCCTGGTTCTTGAGGGGGATGGATGTGCAGAACATCGTCATCGATCCGGTGCTCCACTCCTCGTCGGGATCCGCTCTTCTGGATGGGGACGCGCTGCCGCTCTTCAAACAGCAGCTGCTGCCGCTGGCGACCGTCATCACCCCGAATATTCCGGAGTCCTCCGCGCTCGCGGGCATGCAGGTGACGAGCCTCGACGCCATGCGCAAGGCCGCGGAGTCGATTCACCAGGGTGTGCTCAAGATGCGCGACAAGATCCACAAGCCGCTGGCGATCGTCGTCAAGGGGGGGCATCTCTCCGGCGATGCGATCGACGTGCTCTTCGACGGCGAGAAGTATCATTCCTTCTCGGCGCCGCGCATAGAGGGGAAGTCTCCGCGCGGGACCGGCTGCCGCTTCGCCTCCGCCATCGCCGCAAACCTGGCAAAGGGCGAGGCCTTGACCTCCGCGGTCAGCAGGGCGAAAGAATATATGGCTTGGTATATCGAGAAAGCCCTCTGATCATCTCTTGCCGAAGACCATGGTGCGGTACGGCGCTTTGTTGCCGTGCTCCCGCGAAAATCCGTTCTGCTCGTAGTATCCGAAGGCTACCGCCGCTCCGATCTCCTTGTAGTCGGCCTTCATGATGTTGGCGCAGTGGCCGGGGCTGTTCAGCCATCCCTGTATCTGTTCTTCCAGCGTCATGTGTCCGAGGCCGATGTTCTCGCCCACGAATTTTGAGGGGTAGCCGGCCGCAGCGGCGCGCGTCGATGGTTTGCTTCCGTCCTGGCCGTCGTGCTCGAAATATTCCTTGGTCGCCATATCGACCGAGTGGTCCAGCGCGGCCTGCGCCAGGTTTGCGTTCCACGCGACCGGCCGGGCGGGCGGAAAGTAACCCTTGCCCCCGCATGTGCGGCCCTTTGATCTCGCCTGATTGACCAATGAGAGTATCTCCGGCGTGGCCTTGCCTTCGGCGGCCTTGACCGCTGCCGGCGCTTGAGGGGCCGGAGTTGCCGGGGCAGGGGGCGTCGTGGGGGCAGCGGGGGCCGGCGGCGTTGCTTCCGGCTGCTTCGCCTCGGGATCGATCTTTGCGATCGCTTCCCTGGCCTTCAGCCTCACGCTTTGAGACGGGTCCTTCTCGGCGATCTTTGAGAGCGCTTTCAACGCTTTCTTCGCGTCAGGTCCGATCATCCCAAGGATGAACGCGGCCGCCTTTCTCAGCGCCTCGTCATCGCTGGAGAGGTAATTGCGCAGTATCTCTATGGCGGGCGCCGCTGCCGGGCCGATGCCGTAGAGCGCGATGAGCGCTTCTTTGCGCACATTTAAGTCGGGATCCTTGAGCAATCCGGCGGCAGCGGTTGCTGCGGCGCCGGCCTCCTTCGGGTGCTCTCCCATCCATCCGAGCGCCCAGATTCTGGTCGATGAGTCGCCGGTCTTGAGGAGCTTTGAGATGTCCGATGCGACGATGATCCTCGCCAGGATCTCTTTCGCGGCCTTGGCTTTCTTTGGATTGTCGCCGAACGCCGCCTTGGCCAGGCCGGGGATTGCGGCTGTCGCGGCACGGTCCATCGTCTTGAGCGCCATGATGGCGGCCAGCGCGATCCTCTCGTCCGAGGAGCCTATCAGGCGGGAGAGGAGGGGCGCCGCCTTCGCGGCGTCTGCGCCGAGCTCCATCAGAGCGAACAGCGCCTCCTTCTTCACATCTAAGGACTCGTCCTCTAGCGCTGCGGCGATCATGGGCGCTGCGTCTGCGGCCTTCGACCCCATCTTTCCCAGGGCGGATATCGCCTTCATGCGCACGACGGGATCCTTGTGCGAGATCGCCTTCTTGAGTTCAGAGATGAGGGGCTTCACCTTCATCGACATGAGTTCCTGTTTGGCACTGTCCGCGATCTCGGCGTCGTTGCCCGCGAGCGCTGCCAGAAGCTCCGGCACGGTGTGTTTGCCGAGCGGGTCGGCTGCGTGCTCCGGCTGTGACGGGGGAGATGCCGGCTGAGCCTCGACTGGTCCCTCCGCAGGTATGGCGGAAGGATTCGCGATCTGTTTCAGCGCATCTGAGGCGGCCTTCCTGACCTCCGGATTGGAGGACTTCTTCCTCTTCTTGAGCGCGTCGATGACCGTTTTGTCGGCTACGCCGATCCTGCCGAGCGCCCTCGCGCACGCTATCACCGTCTTGCCGTCGCCCTGCTCCATCACCGAGAGGATGGCCGGGACGGCATCGGCCGCGTCCGGGCCTATCTGACCGTATTCGTCTATGACCGCTACGCGCGTATTTGCGAACATGAGGAGCTCGCTCTGTCTCGACATCCTTATCCTGAGCGAGTTCTTGCCGTCCGGGCCCTGGATCACGGCGACGAAGCTGTTCGAGAGGCCTGTTTTTTTCAGCGAGATTGCCTCTTGCTCCGTGACTATCGCGTCCCTGCCCTTGCCGAGCGCGGAGCTGACTGCTGCGCACTGCTCCGCGGACAGGAATACGTCCGGCATGGTCCCTTGCTCCAACTTCTGGCACTCCACCTCCGAGATGCCGTCGTCGGTCGCGTTGAATTCGATCGCCATTTCGGCGAGGCCAGCCTGATTCTGATTGATGCCGCTTCCATGCGAATTCGACTGGGACGATTTCTTCGGGGGGGTGTAGTTCTGCGCGTAGAGCGGTGTGGCCGTAGCCATCCCCCTCTGCCTGTTGATCAGCGATATCTCTGATATGAATTCGTCGGAGAATTTCATTTCCCTGAGGGCGTTTTCATCGGGGCCGGCTATGGCCCCGTCCGCCATCGCCGATCTTAATACGTTGCACTGAGCCGGCGCAATGTAGTCCTCGGAAAACACGTTGCCGCTGAATTCCTTGCATGTCTCCGCCGATAGACCGTCGTCGCGCAGATACGCAGCCAGGACCTGTCTTGCCATCATAGATTGTGACACTATGCCTCCCTGGGCAGAGGGGAATGCCCATATGCCGTCTGGTTATCGACTGTCCGTTCGGAAAGTTGCCTGAATTCTGTCCGGCGCCGCAGATTATCTGTTTGTATAACTATATGATCTAACAAGTTTTCTGAGGGCGAAGCTGCAGTGGTCAAGTTTCCCACGCGTTGCTGCGTTGGCACGGAGGTTGCTGTATAATCCGTGTGGTGACTATTGGAGGGGATATGGCGCTGGACATCAAGAATATGGGCGAGTCGCTGAGGGGGATGGCATCCGAGGAGGAGGCCGGCTCCACCATCCATGCGAGGCGCGAAGAGGGCGATGCGAGCCTGACGCTGTCGGTGGATCCCGCGGGGGATGTGGAGATGACCTATTATGTCGCCGACGGAGACAGGGCGGTGACGATCCACGGCGCGGAGGCGATAGTCCAAGGACCCGGAGGGGACATACGCTATTACAGGATCAATGCGGGTCCTGAGGGAACGAAGGTGGAGGGGGAAGAGCCGGCGCGCGATTCGAAGCTGGTCTTGAGCGCCATGGCCATGCTCGACCGCGCCGTGGCAAATCTCAACGGCCCGGAGGATTTCAAGAGGTTCAATCCGTTTGAGGATGAGCCTCTCTGATCAGAGAGGCGAATCGTTCGAGCGTTTCTTCCACGTCGACGTCTTCAGTCACATCGAGACCGACCGTTGTGCCGAGGCTGCCGTCCGCAGCCGAGGATATCCGCTGAACGGTGTTGAACGAGAGCTTCGATGAGTCCATCGTGCCGAAGGCGCCGCCGTAGAGGCTGCGGTGGATGCTCTCATTGGCGTCTATGAAGTCGAGCGCGCGTTCATGCGGTGCGCCGGTGAGACGGTGCGACGGCAAGAGTCCCATCAGCGCGTCGATCGCGGAGATCTCGTGCGAAAGCGTCCCCTCGAAAGTCATGCGCCTGGCCGATTCGGTCGGCGGATCCAGGCGGACAGAGAGGGGGCGTCCGCCCTCGCACAGCTGCGCGAGTCTGGACGCGACCTCTTCCGATATCGAGCGCTGGGTCCATCGGTCGCATTCCTCGTCAGCTGCGAACGAGAGGGTGGACCTCAAGGCGCGGTCCTCGGTCCTGATGAGGGCCTCCGAAGAGCTGACCATGTACGCAGACCCCTCGTGCGTGAACATGGCGCGCAGCTCCCCATCCTTCGTGCTGTCGAGGAACTCTCGCAGGGCGCAACCCTCCTGTTCAAACCGCTGGCTGTGGCGCACGAGGTGTATGCGGTCCACGCTCTCCGAGCGCAGCCATTGCCTGGCGGAGAGCAATATCTCCTTGAGCTCAGCGTCGTCCGGCGCGACCCTGAGATCAGGGGGTTCCCTTGACTGCGATGCGGATTCCCACGTGCGCCGCGGCCCGGATTTAAGGATTTCGAGGAAGATATTCGCTCTCTCCTCCGCTTCATCCGCGTCATCGCCGTTTGCCACCAGGGTTGCGGTCCCTTCCGCGTGATCGAAGAGCGCCGCGACCGGATATATCCCCAGCCTGCATTGCGAATGTCTGGAGAACCCCCTGGCCGGCTCTTTGCCGCGGAGCGCCCTGGCCCCTTCGAAACCGATGTAGCCGGCGATCCCTCCGCTGAACGGCAGATACGGGTCCCGGGCCATTGCGGCTGCACGGCCTGCGAAGCGCGTCAGCGCGGAATATGGATTGTCTATGGTGGCGTGGCCGTCCGTCGTGACGAAGGCGCCGGCGATGGAGAATGTGCCGGTGGGGAGGGCGGAGACTATCGAACATCGGCCTGAAGAGGCGTGCGCCCTGCGCGCGTCGATGCAGAAAAAACCCGGGAGATCGGAAAAGGCCAGGACCGTATCTTCGAAGGATCTTCCTCCGACAGGGATGGCGATGGGAAGCCGCGGCATGAAGGCAGTAGAACACACGCCGCAGAGGTTCGTCAATCCTTCGATTGAACTCAGGGGCAATCGCAATTTTGGCGGGAGAAGACCGTGATCTTTACATGACAGCCCCGAGGTGCTAGTCCTGTCGCACATTTCCAATCCAAGGAGGCTCAAGATGGCTACCGATACCCACAATCCCTTCAAGATGGCGCAGCAGCAGTTGGACGAGGCGGCCAAGATACTTGGCTTGGATGCCGGCACGCACGCAGCCCTGCGCGAGCCGATGAGGGAGATGCATGTCTCGTTGCCGGTGCGCATGGACAACGGCCAGGTTCGCGTGTTCAAGGGTTTCAGGGTCCAGTACAACGACGCGCGGGGGCCCACGAAGGGCGGCATACGCTTCCATCCGGACGAGAACATAGACACGGTGCGCGCGCTCGCCGCTTGGATGACGTGGAAGACCTCGGTGGTCGACGTCCCGCTGGGCGGGGGCAAGGGCGGCATAATATGCAACCCCAAGGAGATGAGCCC
>JBAZOP010000115.1 GCA_041648665.1 bacterium
GGTGCCGGTGCACGGCCTGCTCTATTCGAGCGACGAAAGCTTCACCTATTTCATAAGGAGATTCGATCGCACGGGCAGGGGGAAAAAGGCGCATACAGAAGATTTCGCACAGCTCTCCGGTGAGTCGCGCGAGACCAAGTACCGAAGTTCGATGGAGCGCGTTGCGCAGGTGATCCGCGAATTTTGCACCTTTCCGATGGTGGAGTACGTAAAACTGTTTCGATTGACGGTGTTCGCCTTTCTCATCGGAAACGAAGACATGCATCTCAAGAATTTTTCGATCATTGCGAGAGAGGGCAAGGTCGAGCTCTCCCCGGCGTATGACTTCGTCAACTCAACAATCGCCCTGCCGAACGCAAAGGAGGAGCTGGCCCTGCCCCTCAAGGGCAAGAAGTCAAACTTGGGCCGCGCCGATCTAGTGGATTATTTTGCTGAGGAAAGGCTGGGCCTGAACGAATTCGCTGTGGAAAACGTGCTCACGCCGATCAGGGAGGCGCTGCCGGGCTGGGAGGACCTCATAGGGGCGAGCTTCCTCTCGGATGGGATGAAAGAGTCCTACCGTGAGCTGCTCAATAAGAGAAGAGTGATACTAGGTATCTAAGATTGTTGAAAAAGAGTTTTGTCATCCCCGCGAAAGCGGGGATCCCGCGGATTTAAATACCGGAGATTCCTGCTTTCGCAGGAATGACACTGCTTTGTCAGCAGTCTGGATATCTGACCTTTTTTTACGTTGCTTGCAATTCAATGTGATCTGTTCGATACGAGTGGGAGGAGAATCGTTATGGCAACAGGAGCGGAACGCAGGAAATTCGCGAGGCTCGATCTCGCGCTTACGGTGAGCTACCGTGTCATAGGCGCAGTCGGCGGCCATCCGGCTGACCCGCGCGAGGCGGTATCCAGCGACATAAGCTTAGGCGGCATCCGGCTCATGACGCCCGGGCCCCTGGAGAACGGAACAATGCTCGCGCTGGAGATCCTGCTCGGCGAGGATGAGGGAAACCCCATCAAGGCTGAGGGCGAGGTGATGTGGCAGAACAAGATATCCGCCACGAGCTACGAGACCGGCGTGATGATCAGGAACATGCCCAACGACGACAAGAGCCGCTTCATGCAGTTCGTATTCGATCAGATGTCCAAGGTGGTGACAGGCTGACGCATCACATCACTTCAAGTTTGGCCGCAGCGCCGATGGCCTTCTTTATCTCCTCGATCAGGTTCTTGGTCTCGAACGGCTTGACTATGTAGCCGTTCGCGCCGGAGTTCTCTGCAAGCTCGCGATCCTTCGGGTGGTTGCGCGCGGTCAGCATTATGATCGGTATCTCCGCAAATTTCTCGTTGAACTTGAGGAGCCTGCATACCTGGAAGCCGTCGAGCTTGGGCAGCATGATGTCCAGGAGTATGCACTGGGGCATGAGCTGCTGCGCCATCTTCAGCCCCTGCACTCCGTCGTCCGCGGTCGCCACCTCGAATCCGCTGAAGGAGAGCAGGTCGGAGAGCAGACTTCGCATGTCGGGCTCATCGTCCACCACGAGGACCATGGGCTTGGAGGGCGGACCCTTATCCAAGGGTTTCATGCCGGGCCTGATGGGCCGAGGTGTCTCCGGCGCGGGGGCGAGCGTGGGCCGCGCGGGCTCCTGCTGTGGGATCGCGACTTCGGGCTCGGCCTTCGGCTCGACGGCCGTCTCTTTCGTTGGAAGCGGAGGAGGCGGGCGTTTCGGTTCGCTCTCTCTCTCGGAGTAGACCCTGGAGATCTCCTGCAGGTCCAGCGTCGCCTCGACGTGCGTGAGCATTCGCTCCTTGTCGATGGGCTTGATCAGGAGACCGGCTATGCCGCGCTGGGCGAGGTTGTCCGAGACCATCTCCGGCACCGTGATCACGAGTATCGGTATGTTTGTGCTCCTGGCCTGCAGTATATCGAGCAGCGCCAGCCCCGACATGTTGTTGGCCAGTATGTCCAGGATGATGAGGTCCGGCTTCTCACGGGTGATGATGTCCAGGCCTGAAGATCCTTTGCCGGAGATCACTACGGAATAGCCCGAATCGAAGAGCGCGGAGAAGAGGAAGTTGGCGTCCTCCTTCTGGCAGTTGAGCAGTGCTATCTTTGCCTTGCCCGCAGTCGTCATATGCGCTCGGTCTAGCCCTCTAACTCATTGATAAGCTTGACATAATAACACTATCAAATGCATTTTATTACATCTCGATGCAAAAGGAAATCAAATGAATATATAGGTGGAAAGGGGCCCATTGCTTTTCTTGCATGGCCGCGCTTTTTTCTGCACAACTTTATTTGAGGTATACCGATAAGAGGTCAGGACATGGGACGCACATACTACGAGATAATTCAGGTATCGCCGGACGCCTCGCCCGAGGTCGTCGCGGCCGCCTACAAGGCGCGGATGAAGAAGAATCATCCCGACGTGGGAGGCGACCCCGAGGAGGCCACGAGGCTCAATGAGGCCTATGAGGTCATCTCGGATCCTGCCAGGCGTGCGCAGTACGACTCGTCCCTGACCAGGCCCAGGGCAGAGGGACCCGATGCGGACACGGAAGGGCAGGAGCGCCGTCGCGTCAAGCGCCACGAGATCGACGCAGCGATCTCTTACTGCGTGGACCACGACAGCAACTGGCACCCCGCCAGGGTGATCGACTTTTCGATCCTGGGCCTTCGGATCCGCTCGCACGATCAGCTCGCGATCGGCCAGAACGTCGTCATAGTGCCGCCCAACCTCGCTTCCCTGGCGATGCACGGAACCGTGCGCTGGGTCCGCGTATTTCATCCCACGATATTCGAGAGGGTCTACGAGGCAGGCATCGAGTTCCCGGACCAGATCACCAACATCCGCCAGAGACTATCGACGTAAATTTTGTTCAGGATTTCAAGATCACCCCGCGGCCGGAGTGTCCGTCGATGCGGACCGCGATCGGGTCCTTGAGCCTGATGTGCTTTATGAACGCGGTCTCGAGAGAGGCGTGCTGTTCGTGCAGCCATCCCCAATCAACAAAACCCTCCTGAGTTCCTTCGTCGATCGATAGATATCCTATGCGCGAGGATGTGATGTTGTGGAAGAAATGGGTCCCCTGGGAGGGCTCGACGTCCACCTGCTCCGTGGATATCTCCGCGATCACCTTCGCGTGCGAGATCTGGGCATAGGTCACCGGTATGCCCAGCGCGGAATTGGTGGTCCCCCATCTGCCGAAGCCCATCAGGACGTAATTGTCGCCGCGCGCGACCATGTGCGCGTTGACCTTGCCTATGTGCTCCGCTATCTCGGCGGTGCGACTCTGGTCGAAAGCCTCGGGCTTGACGAAGACCACATCCCTGATGCCCGTGAAGTTTCCGTTGCCCATGGCCTTGTTCGACAGCGCGATGCAGTCCTCCCTCGCGATGCCCTCGACGCTCACCTCCTCCGCCTCTTCGCCGGATACCAGCGGCCTGATCTGGAGGACCGAGAGCGAAGGGCCTGCTCCGTCGGACGCAAGATTTGCCGCGAACTCCATCTCCACGGGGCATCCCATCCCTTCGGCGCCGATGTCGAGCATCTCCGCAAGCAGCGAAGGGAGCGGAAAGAGCTGGCCTGACAGCAGGTCCTTGAAGGTCAGCACCTTTGGGCCCGTCCTGTTGACGCCGTCGTAGATCACGTCGTCTTCCCTGGAATAAGTGCCTCCCAGCGGCGGGAGCACTCCGTGTTCCTCCGCCTTCATGATATCCAGGGTCGCTAGAGTCACGTTCTCGTCGGTGAAGAGCGCGGGATTGGTGTTGATGAGATCGATCACGTGGAACGACCGCTGCGATTGCGCCAGGATGTCGGCCGGCTTTGAGAACTGAGGCAGTATCGTGGGATATCGCGGGCAGAAGCGCAGCACCCTCTCGCCGCGGACCGCCATGGTCCCCAGCCCCAGCACTATCTGCGCGATCCCGTCCTCGGGCTTGAGATATCCCACGGGGAAGAAGTTGTAGGACTGCGCCACGCCGGCCACGTCGGGATAGAAAAAGTCGCCGTGGCGGCGCCCCACGATCCTCTGGACGATGACCGCCATCTTCTCGCTCTCGACCGCGATGCCGTTGGCCTCCATGTAGGCCCTCGGGTCCGCGAAGAACGTCGAGGCGTACACGAGCTTCACGGCCGCCAGGAACTGCGCGAGCCTGTGATCGAAGTCGGGATGGTTATTCGGGAGCAGATAGGTGGAGTACAGCCCTGCGAAGGGCTGTGACAACGAATCCTCGGAGAGCGAGGAGGAACGGACCGCAAGCGGGCCTTCGGTCCTCCGGAGAAATGAGGCTATGTCGCCCACGATCCTGGGCTCGATCTCTGCGGCGAGGAACGCCTTGGCGATGGCGCCGTCGTCCGCGGCGTCGATCGCCACCCTGTGCAGCCTGTTGGTCTCCAGGAAATTGTCGAACACGTCCGTGCCGATTGCCACCGTCTGCGGCACCTCCACGGCCTGCCCGCGGAACCTCTTCGCTATCTCGGGGTCCTGAACGAGTTTGCTCAGGAATCCTATGCCGCGGCCCTTTCCTCCGATCGAACCGGTGCCGAAGCGCATGAAGAACATGGAGAGGTCGAGGTTGCGCTCCGAGAACCTCGCGATGTTGAGCCAGCGTTTCGTGATCGCGGCCTCGTGTATGCAGGCGAGCAGCTCTTTCCTGAGTCCGGCCACCGAGCTGAAGTCCGAGAGGTTTATCGGTTTGATCTTGGCTGCAAGGGCGAACTCGCCGCGTGCGTAGAACCAGTTCGAGAAGTGGTTGCGCCTGCTGTGGTATGCGACCGACTCGTCAGGGACGCTCCCGAGCAGGTTCTCCATCTCCTGCATCGTAGTGGCGCGGGCGATCTCGGTTCCGTCCGGCATCCTGAAGAGGAAGTCGCCGAAGCCGAAGTAGTTCTTTATGAAGTTGCCGAGTTCGGTGAGGAGGTGCGGCGAGTTCTTGTCCACGTAGGAGGCGCCGACCTGGCCTGCGCGGCCGGCGTTTCCCGCGTCCTTCGACTGCAGGAGCACGGGCGTGTCCGGGTTCTCGCCCTTCACGAGTTCGGTGAACGCGAACCCGGCCTCCGCGTCGAGCGCGCCGCCCCTGGGGAAACGCACGTCGCTTATGATGCCGAGGAGGTTGTCGCGGTATTTTTCGAACAGCTCCACCGCCTCCTCGTAGCTGCCCGCCATGAGTATCTTGGGCCTGCGCCTCATCATGCGGAGCTTCTCGTCCGCGGTCGCTCCCTCGAAGACCAGCGAGCGCGTCTGCTCCATTATCTCGGTGTATATGAGCGGCAGGTAGTCGCTGTAGAAATGCGGCGAGTCCTCGACGAGGATGATGGCCCGCACGTCCTCCTTCAGGCAGTCGTGCTCCGCGTTGACGCGGTCCTCGAGGCACTTGATGATCGCCAGGAAGATGCGCGTGTCGCCGTGCCAGTTGAAGACCTTGTCTATGGCCGGGCTTTCCCGCCGCTTCTTCGTCCTCCCTCCGCTTCCCATCTCAGGGGTGAGCAGGACCACGGGGAGGTCGGGTTTCAGCTCCTTTATCTTTGCGGCCATGTCGAAGACGCTTCGCCCCTTGCCGACCCTCTGGCTCGTGATCACCAGGTCGAAGTCGTGCTCCTCCACCGCGGCGATGGCCTCCTCGGCGGTGGAGGCGTGGGAGATCGACGGCGCGCTCGTCAGGTGCAGGATCGTGTATTCGTCCGATATTCTGTCCGCGAGCAGCCCCTCCTCTTCTATTATATAGAGGTCGTACGGGCTGGAGACGAAGAGCACGTCGTTGATGCGCCAGGACATGAGGCGCGTGGGTTCGAGGCCGTAATAGGACATGGGCGCATATTAAGCAGATACCGTGTTCGAGGGCAACAGGAAGGGAGAGTCGATCATTTGGGGTTGCGGTTTTTTCTCCGTGTGTTTATCTCACCCTCCGAATCGGAGGATCTCTATGGACAGGCTCAACCTCACCAGGTCAAAACAGCTATGGAGCGAGGCCCTCGACCTCGTGCCCGGGGGCGTGCTCGGCATCCGCAGGCCGTATAATTTCGTGGAGGGCGAATATCCTTATTTCCTCTGCGAGGGCAAGGGCGGCAGGGTCTGGGACCCGGACGGCAACGAGTACATCGATTTCCTCTGCGCGTACGGGCCCATCATACTCGGTCATCGCGAGCCTGAGATCGACGAGGCGGTGGCAGCGCAGATGAAGAAGGGCTTCTGCTTCAACCTCTGCCAGCCGACGCAGAACGAGCTCTTCAAGAAGTTGAAGCAGATCATCCCCTGTTTTGAGCAGGGGTTCACGGTCAAGACCGGCTCCGACGGCACGACCTCCGCGGTGCGCCTGGTGCGCGGGTTCACGGGCCGGGACAAAATAATCCGCTGTGGGTACCATGGCTGGCATGATTGGTGCGTGGAGATCCACGGCGGCGTGCCGAAGCACGTGCTCGAGGATACGCTGGAGTTTAAGTACAACGACCTCGATGCGCTGGACAAGCTGCTCGTCGAGAACAAGGGGCAGGTCGCGGGGATAATCATCACCCCGGTCGGCCATCCGCTGGCAAAGCCGGTGGAGGCGCCGAAGCCCGGCTTCCTGGAGGGGGTGCGGAGGCTCGCGGATCAGCACAAGGCGGTGCTGGTCTTTGACGAGGTGCGCACCGGTTTCCGCGTTTCGCTGGGCGGCGCGCAGGCGCGCTACGGGGTCACGCCGGACCTGGCGATATTCGGCAAGGCGATCGCGAACGGCTATCCCATCGGGATCGTCTGCGGCCGCAGGGATATCATGAAGCCTCTTGCCGAGAACCAGGTCTTCATCTCCTCCACTTTCTTCCCCAACGGCCTCGAGATCGTGGCCGCCCTGAAGACTATCGAGATACTGGAGCGCGAGAGGGTATGCGACAGGATCTGGGAGCGCGGGACAAAGTTCATGGCGGACGTGAAGGAGATCGTGGGCTCATCCGGCGTCGCAGCGGAGCTCTCCGGCATCCCGCCCATGCCCTATATCACCTTCAAGGCCGACCCTGAGAAGAAATACAAGGAACGGCGCAAACTCTTCTTCACCGAGTGCATCCGCCGCGGCCTCTTCATGCAGCCGTACCATCACTCCTACATCATGCACCGCCATACCGACGGGGATCTGAACGAGGCGAAGGGGATAATAAAGGACTCGCTCTCCGAAGTGGCGAAGAAATATTAGGTATGCGGCGCATGGGCAAAAAGCTCACTGAAGGCCACAGGCTCCTCGGCGCGCATTGCTCGATCGCGGGCGGGGTGGAGAACGCGCCGCTCGCGGGAGGCCTGATCGGTGCAACCGCTATCCAACTCTTCACCGGCTCCAACCAGCAGTGGCCTGCCCGCCATGCCTTCGGCAAGGCGATGGCAGGCGGGCATGCCCAATGGTTTTCGGCTGCGCAGACTGAGGCATTCCAACGCAATATGAACGAACAGGGCATCCGCATCGCAGTGGCGCATGCCTGCTATCTCATCAACCTCGCTGCGCCCGATCCCGTGATCTGGCGCAAATCCATCGATGCCATGGAGGGCGAGATCGAACGCGCCTCCGCTCTCGGCATCCCCTGGGTCATCGTCCACCCTGGTTCGCACAAGGGCAACGGCCTTGAGTGGGGGATAAAGAGGATCGCCGAGGCGCTGAACTCCGTGCTCGATGCCACGGAAGCCCTCTCGGCCGGAGTGGCGCTCGAGACCACGGCCGGCCAGGGCGCTTCCATAGGGGGTCGCTTCGAGGAGTTGGCCTCGATCATCGCCCATATAGATGATAAGCGCAGGGTCAAGGTCTGCTTCGACACCTGCCACTCCTTTGCTGCCGGATACGAGCTGTGCACAAAAGAGGGCTATGCCAGGACCTGGCGAGAGTTCGATGAAGCGATCGAGATCCGAAACCTCGTCGCCATGCATCTCAACGACAGCCAGGGAAAGCTGGGGAGCCGCATCGACCGCCACGCGCCTATCGGCA
>JBAZOP010000116.1 GCA_041648665.1 bacterium
TTTGCGCCAGTTCGGACACGGGGATACCCCCAATTATCCAGCCCGACGTTACCTCCATCATGCGGCACATCGCCTCTAGCCGCTCGTCGCTGATCTCGCTCATCTCTCGCCTCCTTCCATCGCTATGCGGTCCTTGACTCGCTCGTCCCGTACCACCACCAGGCCGTCCGCGCCCCAGCCCACGAGGTCATGCACTGTAATGTCCCCGCCCGTCGGGATGTACACCGCTGGCGGGTAGTGGGCGAACTTGGCGATGTATTGCTGGATCGCCGCGTTGACGTTATCGCGCAGCGAGTACCGATTCAGGCCGTAGCTCCAATAAGCGCGCTCTGGGTCAAACATCACGCAGCCTCCTCACAATGTAGTAGTTGTGCTTTCAGCCACGCCATGATCGGCCCGCACTCGTTCAGCATCTCGCCCGTTAGTCTAATCACGCGGTATCCTGATATAACAGCCGTGTTATATTTGCGGGCGTCCTCGGTGAACCCCGCCCCGCGAGTATGGCGACCACGGCTCCAGACACCACCCTCAAGCTCTACGGCGATACCTGCGTCCAGCCAGCAAAAGTCAAACCGCCATTTTCGCACAGGGTCGAAGCGGTGCTCCCTGACCGGCTCCGGCAATCGCCAGCATCGGCATAGCGTCAGGAACCGCTCCTCAAGCGCGCTTGTCGTCATCTCGCTCCTCATCTCGCGGCCTTGCGCCTATGTTCATCGCTCGCCTCCCACAATGCCGCCAGAACGTGCAACGCTACACGCAGCACCGAGTACACGGCACAAACAAGAATGAGTCGCGTTATGAACTCCTCACAGCTCATCCTTCGCCTCCCACTGGACGCAGCCAAAGTCGTGGCGCGTCTCCAAGTGCGCCCTGTAGCCCTCATAGTCCTGCGCGACTGCTAGCGATCTCTTATATATCGCATAGCTGCAATCGCTTTCTGCCAGCCCACATTTGCCCCAGCCAGCCACCCGATATACCTTGTCAGCGTCCCACCACCTGCACGGCTCGCAGGTCCGCACGAGACGCACCGTCTCTCGCGTCTTCGGCTCCATGCGGACGTAGGGAAAACCGCCGTCTGTCATCGCTCGCCCTCCATCAGCGCTTAGCTGCGAATGGAGGCCGCTCAACTCGCTAACCGTCAGCCCACGAAAGCCGCCAGACAGGATTTTCTGCGCCAGCTCGCTCGACACGTCAACGAATACGGCAGGCGAAACCTGTAGGTCTACAAAATCGTCTTTGGTTATGCACAGTGCGTCACCGTCTATGTGATGTTTCATCGCTCTCCTCTCTATGTTGGGCCAGCGGCTGTATAGTGCGGTTATCCCGCCCCACGGCGCTTAAGCCGACTTCCGCCGCTGGCCCTGTTGTGGCTTCTAGCAGTTGGCCGTCTCATTGTCTGTGCACTGGGTCCACCCCGCCCAACTCGCGGGTAACGTCTCTATCTAGCAATGAGCATGTTTGCTGCGCTAGAAGCCCTGTTGCCGTCTCACCGCCAGCGCCGAGACCTCCCAACGCCGCGCCATTTCAGGCGCATATCCGTCGCGTATGAGACAGCTATGCCAACGCCCACAACCGGTACATCTGCGGGCAAGAGGCTTCACTCACTACCTTTGATTTGTCCCTTGACAATGCGGACCTCTCGCAGGCACGCCTCCAGATAGTCGCAAATGCAGACATTGAGCCAGACAATCCGGTTAATGATGGCCTGCAATTCTTGCGAAAGCGACGGGTCCTCAGGCGGCGCTGTGTCCACAGCGCTTACAGCCGTCCATGCAATCGGCGCGTTCAGCATCTTCGCCAATAGCTCCGCGCTCGCCTCCGTTTTGTGGATGCTCTCAAGTGCAACGTCCCATTCAGACCGCACTGGCGGCGGCACACAAGGCTGGTACTCTTGCGCCCGAAATACCTCCCTCTCCTTCCTGACGCTTTCCATCAACTGCTTCAATTCGCTGCTCATCGCAATCCTCCTCTACTGTGCTTTTTGACCATTCCATCGGTGTCGGAGTCGAACCGACCGAATGTCACCGCCGCCCAGGGCGATGAAGGGCTGGGCCCCCGCGTGTTCGCCGCCACGCCGACCGATGGATTCCACCTGGGCCGGAGTCGAACCGGCCATGCTAACGCACGGAAGTGCACACTGGCGCACTTATCGGCCCCTAGGAGACCTATCCGCTGCATACCGCGTTTGTGCGTGTCACCGCCCACGCCGCCAGGTGGATGCGCTCACGCGTGCTGCCAGCGCCTATCTACCGTGCCGTGCAGACGCCGCAACTGGTATGAGCACAGTTCGTGCGTCGCACCGTCCTCGAAGCGCACCACGTACCACCCTGGCCGCTCCTCTCGCTCGCCGTGTATCCGCACAACCTGGCCGCGCTTGCCGTCTCTCAACCACGCAACCCGATCGCCTACGTCAAATCGCGCCATCTCGCTCACCTCCCTCTATGCGCTCTATCTGGTGCGGCTGCACATACTGCAACTGACCGTCGTGCAATATCGCCACTGACAGCAAACCAGGGCGATCTACGTCTACCACGACGCCGCCGTATCCGTTTTCCTCTACCAAGTCCCCTACCTGTAACGCATCTCCTGCGTCATGCGACGGAGGCCGTAGCGCAGCTATCAATCGCCGCGCCCACTGGCGCATCACTGACCTAGTAAACGGCGACGCCCCGCCTTCATTCACGACGGCCATGATGTCTTCGTAGACCCGAAAGACGGCTGGGTATGCGTTGCGCCATGCGTCGCGGTATTGCTCCATATCCCCGCGATCCACAGGCACGTCTCCAGCTCGCTCCTCGTGTACGTCGCCTCGATCCCCGCCGCCGTCCTGCGCCACTTGCCCAGGATCGTCGGCAATGGCGAGTCCGACGGCAAGACCAGCGTTATCTCGTAGCTCATACGCCTCGCTCCGCTCCATGTAGCACCTCCCCTAGTACGGCGGCTCTTCCCCCGCCGCTATGTCCGCAAACTCTCCCCATTCGGCTATAAAGCGCACCATCATGTCGCCTAGCGGCCCTTCCTTCTGCTTCGCTAGGATCAGCCGGACCCGCCCTTTCACCTCGTCGGGAACCTGGTCGGGCTTGATGCCCTTCTGCAACGCCACCCGCTCCGGGCTATGCACGAATAGCACCGCGTCGGCGTCCTGCTCGATCGCGCCCGAATCCCGCAGGTCTGCCAGCGTCGGCACGTTCCCATCCCGCGATTCCACGGCGCGGTTCAGTTGCGATACCACGTACAACACTAGGCCCTGCTCGATTGCCAGCACCTTCAGCGAGCGGGATATGGCCGCGATCGCGTCGTTTGTGCTGTTGGCTTTGGGCCGGTCTATCAGTTGCAGATAGTCCACAAAGACGGCCTTAAGGTCATGCTGCATCTTGAGGCGCGACACCTCGGCGTAAATCTCGGCCACGGTCGGCGCGGCATTGTACGAGATGTAAATCGGCAGGCCCGTTAATCCAGCCAGCGCCGCATATAGCTCCCGCTCCTGATCGTGGCTTATGCGCCCAGTCCGCACCGCTTGGCTCGGAACGTGCGCCCGTCGGCAGGCCATCCGCAACATGAGCGATTGCACCGTCGTCTCTAGCGAGAATATCGCCACCGGATACCCGCGCATGGCCAGGTGTTCCGCTTCCTGGAGGGCAAATGCCGTCTTGCCGTGCGAGGGCCGCCCGCCGATCACCACCACGCCGGGCGTGAAGCCCCCCGTCAGGTTGGTCAGCGCCGGGATGCTGGACGGCAAGCCCCACACGGTCCCTGGGTGCGCCACGCGATCCGCGATGAACTCCTGGAGGTCGCTGGCAGGCTGGGCGATGTGCTGCATGGTCACACGCTGGCGATCCAGTACGCCGCGCATCTCGGTCATCACTGCCCCCAGCACGTCCGGGCCGTCTATGTCCTCGTTTGCCGCCAGTTCCGTTACCCGCGCCCCATAGCGCAATAGCTCCCGCCGCGTGGCAAGCTCCTGAACGATCCGCGCATAGGACTCGACATAGATGCTCGTCGGCGTCCCGGCCACTAGCCCCGCCAGCTTGTCGGCCTGCCTCCCCTGGCCGCGCATAGATAGGTAGTTGCCCAGCATCACCGCATCTATCGCGTGGCCGTCATCGAATATCTCGCACATGGCCTGGTAGATCGCGGCATGGTCCGGCAGCCAAAAGTCGCTGGCCTGGAGGTGCTGGCGCGCTATCACCAGCGCCCCGGCGTCCATCAGGATGCTGCCCAGCACGGCGGCCTCGGCATCCTCGTTTGCCAGCAGGCCCCTTGGGTCTATGCGATTGCGAACCGCCATCCCTGCGCTCATAGGACTCCCTGCGCCTTGAAGAACCGTTTCACCGCGTCATCTGTCCATTGCTTCCCGTCAGACGGGCTGTCCTTGTTGCGAGGCGCGGTTGCGCCACGCCGCCAGCTGGCGATGATCTTTTTCAGATAGGCCAGGTTTGGAGCGCCCCGCGAGTGATCTCGCGCCTCCTGAATCGCCAGCAACACCCACTCCGCTCCACGCTTGCCGCCATATCCGGCCATGTCGTCAATTAGCGCCTCGACATCCTCCGATACGGCGCGGCTGGGTATGAGGCCGAAGGTATCCTGATAGGCGCTGAACACCATGCCAATCTCTTCGTCCGTCGGTTTATCCGGTGGTGGTGGTTCTTGTTCTGCCGGAAGCGGCTCCTGGCCGTTATCATGCGGGATTTTCGCGGCGACGCCTTCTACTACCTTAATTTGATTTAACTTAGACTTAGATTCTGCTGACATTTCGCCGCACTTTGGCGGCAGATTGTCGGCAGGTTGACGGCAAACTGGCGGCAGCGGATAGTCGGTGCGCTCTCTCTCGCGGCGCAATCCCGGCTGATTGTCGGCAAAGCCGGGCCACCATTGCCACATTTCGCCGCGATCTTCGAATAACTGAATCAGGCCCACGGATTGCATGGCGGCCAGGTAGCCCTCCACTTGCTCTAGCGTTATGTCGGCGCGGCGAGGGAACACCACCGAGCGGACCAGCATCGGATCGGCATAGAACACGCCGTTAAGGTCCAAGTGCGCGATAGTCCATGTCGCCAGCAGGCGGCAGGTATCATCCGGCAATTCGTCGAACTTTTTCGCCTTCGAGATAGAGGTGTTGAGCATCCTGCCGCGAGCCATAGCTACTTTCCTTTCCCGACGATCCGCTTATACATCGCCTTGCCGATAGCGCACTCCCGCGATGTGCTTACCGTCGGGGTATTCGTATTGCGATCTATCACGAGCCAGCGCCCAATAGAGGGGATGTGAAACACGCGGATATTGTTCATGCGCTCCTCCGATAAATGCAAACGCCCACGCGACGTGGTTCGGTTCCGTGGGGACAGAACGCACAACCTGGTATCGCGTGGGCGGTATTGCCGATTGTCAATTTCCAAGTTGCTCATCGTTCTGTCCCCTGGCTATATTATACGCGATTCCCCCAGGATGTCAAATCAATTGTCGCCGGTGGTCGCTGGCCGGGTGAGCCTGGCCTCGCAGGAACCAACGCCACTAACCTGCTGGCCGATAGTGACCACCGGCGCGTACCGCCGATTGAACTTGGCGACTGCGTTCATCTGCGCCTGATAGTCCGACTCGCCGGGATAGCGCAGATACCGCACATAGCGGCTGCCAAAGCGCGCCATGTCGCTCACATACACATCGCGTCGGAAGGTCTCGATGTACAGCATCACTCGCCTCGCTTGATGTCGCGGCCCGTGAACCACAGGGCCACGGCGACCAGGACGATCACGTATGCCGATAGCAATAGCTCGGTTGCGGTCATCATGCCCTCCCTGCCAGAAGATTTTCCGCATATTTGACCATCTTGCCGTTTCTCGTAAGCTGGCCCAAGCGTAGCAACTCGACCGCATACGCCTTTCTGTCGCCGTCAGCTCCAGATTTCAGCCATTTTGCGTGCGCAGCCATAGCGGTCTCTCTGGCGTGGTCCTCCTTTGCCATGATAGGAATAGCTGCAATAAGCTCACCTTTCATGTGCGGTCATCATGCCTCTATCGCGGCCACTTCCAGCCGCAACTGGGCCATCCCGTCGCCTGCCTGTAGCCGCTCCACCAGGCCCATAACCCACTTGATTCCCGCCACCAGCTCGCTGTCATCGGGATACTCTGCGATAGCGGCTGCGGCCTCCTCTAGCGCCGTGTGCGCGTGCTGTAGCCGCTTGTCGCTGTACTCGTGGTCCATCTCGGACCAGCGGACCTCGGTAGGGTCGGGGTTGGGATCGTTACGGCTCAGGATGCTCATGCGTTCATCGCCTCTCTAGCGGCCTCGTCATCGGCCTCGTTCGTGTCCTCGAGCTCCGACTTGGCTTTCACGTATGCCTTGATCGCCGCCACAAGCTCGCCCACGGTTCCAGGATAGTCGGCGAGGTGCTCGCATTTGGCCGCCTCGTGTACATCTGCGCGGCTGAGGGCCATGTCGTTCCCCACCCAGGCCCAGAAGCGCCGCAATTCCGCCGGGTCCTTGATCATGTCCGTCACTTTCATGACGGCCTTTTTGTCAGGCTCCTTCGTTTGCTTGACCGGCTCTGCATTCACCACCGGCTTGACCGGCTCGTCCCACTCGCTCGCGTTCTGGCGGTTGTAGGGCAGCACCGTGGGCTTGCTGGCCGCCGGCGTTCCGCTGGAGAGCCACGCCTTCACCCGCTCGAACCACTCCGCCGTGGGCTTGCTCACCACCGCGTCGGCAATTGCCAGACACCGCGTCTTGCTGATGACCATGTTGTGCGCCGTGTCCATGTCGCCCACGATGTCGAACTCATACTCCATGCCCTGCCGCTGGATCGGGGCCATGCCCACCTTTTCGATCCGTTTCTTGCCGTTCTCTTCGACTTGGATGTAGTCCATCTTGGAGCGCATAGTGGCGATCACGTGGCATTTGCTTTGCAGCATCGTGTCCACTAGGCCGTTGTGAATCGGGGTGATAGTGCGCCATGCCGTGTAGCTGTTGCGCCCTGGCTCCCTGGTTGTGGCCTGTTCGTGGAGGTCCAACACGCCGCCCTGCCCTTCCCAGGCGTGGGAGAGCGAGTCTATCACGATCACGGCGTATCCCGCTTTTTCAGCCGCCTTGATGCCCTCGATGTAGTTGTTGGGGTGAAAGTCGGTTAGCTCTAGCACGTCGAACTCAAAGATGTCGGCGTACTTGGAGGCGGAGCCGCGCTCGGTGTCTATCACGGCCACCTTTCCCTCCGATCCTGCTAGGGCCGTTGCGAACAGCAGCCCGGTGTAGGTCTTGCCCGATCCGCTAGGGCCGTCTAGGGCCATGCGGAGCTTGGATTGTTCCTTCGTCGCCTTGCGGAATATCGCGCTCATCATGCCCCTCCGTATCGTACCGCATTGATCGTCTCGCTGTAGTCGCGGCTGGCCTGGACCTCTGCCAGCATCTCGATCATCGGGCCGACCTCCGCGCCGTCATTGATCTCGTCCCAGAAGACCGCCACGTCGTGATCGCCAAAGTCGAACCAGCTTTTGAGCAATTGCTGAATTGACCAGTGAATGCCCGTAGCTATGTTGTGTGTGGTGATAGAGGTGCATTCCTTTGATCTGGCCTCGGTGTCCTGGAACTCTCGCATAAGCATCTCGATAGCCTGCACCTTGAGGTCGTACATCTGCGTTTGCGCACTTTGCGCGATTGTGGTATCATGTAGCTGTTTCATCATCGCTCCCCTCTCATGGGCCCGGCGGCTCGCTCCCGTCGGGCTATCCTTTTATCAGATACTCGCAGAATCGCTCATATTGCCAGCGCCGCTCGGCGGCGTATGCGGCGGCGTCTGCGGCGGCGTATGCGGCGGCGTATGCGGCGTATGCGG
>JBAZOP010000117.1 GCA_041648665.1 bacterium
GGCGTATCGCCCGCCCGGCTTGCGCAGCGCGTGGTCGAGCATGTCCATCAAACACGCGACCGTCTTGCCGGCGCGGCGATGCGCGATAATCACCGCCCACCGCTGCCGGCGGCGGTGGAACGCGACGAACGCCTGCCGCGGCTCGTAGCCGAGCGGTATCTCCTTAGTCGCCACCAGCGTAAGCCTTGCGCGCTCGCTCGCGACGCTTTCTTTCCGCGGCCGACATCGGCGCGTCGCCAATCAATGGACGCCCGCGCCCCCTTGCGGTTTTCGTGACATGCCCTGGTGTTTTCGTGACATCATCGAGCATTTTCGTGACTTCCGGCTCTATTTTCGTGACACGCCCCGCCATTTTCGTGACAGGCTCGGCCGCCGAAACAAACCTAATCGCCACGCGGGACGCCAGTCATAACGACAAGCTGGACAGGGCCGCCGTCAGTCCCCGTATGCTCGAGCTGCGTGCGATCGCCGTATTTTTTCGGCGCGAGTTTGCCAACATACCATTTGCGCGCATCGATCTTCAGCCGCCGATGCTCGATCATGTCCGCGCGCTTGACCTCTGTCCCAGTTGGCTTCTCGGTGACGATCTCACCTACTTCCTGAGTATTAGCGATGTGAATTATCTCATCCGCCAAAACGTCGAGCTGTATCTCTTTCGCGCGCGTGTATTGTTCACGAAAAACCGCGTATCGTGCGTCAGCCAGCCATCTACATACGGTGCCGGCGCTTGGCATATGGTCGCTTTTGCAGATGGATCGCAGCGATTCGCCCTCTATGAGACGTGCGCAAATCTCATCTGCTATTGCTTCCGTGTAGGAAGACGGCCGTCCGATCATTTCTCAGCCCCGGTTGATGGGGCCTCCTATGGGTTGGGGGCGATGCTATTCTCACGCATCGCGCGTCAACTCCCGCTATTTTTCACAATCTGGTGAGTTTCCGCTTGACGCCATGCGAGGATCGGCTATTGTAGCTCTATCGACGGTTCAGCGTTGAGGGAGAGCCAGATGTTCGACGAATTTGACAACATCGCCATCCGCGCTTTTGAGCCCGGATTTAACGTCGGCGACATACTGCCCAATAGCTTCGTGTGGGTTGACGGAGAAATCCAAGACGAAGAACTCGACGGGGCCTCTGGAATCCGCGTGCGGAGCGAAGCCGAGATTGCGCAAAAGCTCGCCTACGTGCGCTCTACCTACGCCTTCGCCGATCGCGTGATTTACATCATCGGCGGGAACTACGCCTCATGGGGCGAGGACCGCGGCGAAATCATCATCCGCAATGCGCGCGTTCTGCGCGTAATTGGGTGACTACCATGGAAAGGAGCGAGCGACAATGAAACTGAAATTTGCCCTCCCCCCGATCACGGTCCCTTGGTTTTTAGTATGGCTGGTCCCGAAATCTCTGCGGGCACGCATGGGGCTGTTAGGATTCGCGCGATCGGCTGCCAGGAAGGGGCCTTTTACTATTAGTGTCGAGGTGGAGGATTTGCAGCGTGATGACAAGCGCTCCTAACCTCATATCCCGGCTTCGGCCGGGGTTCCATCTAGTGGAGTAGAGAGAAATGGATACCAAGCTAAAAGTGCGCCAGCGCGTCCACTATACCACAGAATACGGAAAGCTTTTTTCAGCATCCGTCAGGGTGTCTCACCGAGATGGCACATATACTATAGCCGTTCGGTTCGAGATCATCGATGATGAAGAGAGCGGCACTTATATCGGCGCAAATTATCGCGTTCCGAGTCACATGCTGAGGGCCGCATTTGACGAGCTCTCGGAATGAAATCCCCGCCCAAGCGCTTCACCCCGCGCCCCGACGCCAACTGGTTCGAACTCTGGCGTTGCGGGCGCAAAATCACCAAGCTCGAGGCGTCTCGGCTCCTCGGGATCAGCCATAACACCGTCGCAGCTTATGAGGCCGGGGCCGAAGTCCCGCTATACATCGCGCTGGCCTGTTCGGCGATCTCGCATGGGATACCGCCTATGGGATCGGCCGGCGCGGGAGATCGCTCAGATTAAGAGCAATACCACGAGCGCTCTTGCCTGGTGGCGGTTCCGAAATATCGGCGAGGATTCCTGCACCACATACACGCGCAGTGTTGCAAATGATCCGCGAGGCGATCGGCTTTCGGGTCGTCAGGATAGATGCGCCGCGCCTTAGCTTTCATTCTTGCCTTGTGGGCGCGGCGGATGGCGCGGGAGGGCATTCGCGGCTCTCGTAGTAGGATCGGCTGTTGTGGCGTCTTACGCGATTATAGCGAGTTTATTCTAGTTTATGATAAGATTGCTATAATCGGCCGGCGCGGGAAGCCTAGTCACTCGTAGGCTCGCATCTCACCGTAATGAGACGCCCTCGGATGGCTCCGGCCGATAGGCTTTCGAGTGGATGCCCATGACAGGCATAACAGGCGAGAGTCGAACTCGCGACCTCATCCCCCACGGGACGAGCTCTACCCCTGAGCTACCGCCCGACTATCGGTCTTCCAACCCGCACACGAGACGGGCGTGGTCACGATAACCGCCACTCGAAACTTGGAGCCCGAGGCAGGATTTGAACCTGCGGCCTACCGCTTACAAGGCGGTTGCTCTACCAACTGAGCTACTAGGGCTAAACTACTTCGAGCGGGGCGGGGCGCCATCCCCGCGTTGTGTGGTGACACGACAAGTAGCCGTAGCAAAAGCCTTCGCGGACAGAGCCACCCATACCGTCGTCGCTGGTTAGCCTTTAGGCGTCTCAGCCTTCGCGCTTCATTCGGGGGCCGTTCCCGTCGAGGCCGCAAGCCGTATCCCAACGGCGCAAGGCCCTACATACGCGCCACCGCTCGAAACTGTTGCCGGTCTTTCCCGACTGCCATCCCGGAGTGACCGGGCGCTCCCCATGCGGGGCTCAGGCTTTCGAGACGGGCGGTTCATGAGGCCGCCTGTGATGATTTCTGTGCGCTCTTGGCGCAGTTGGTCATCTCGAAACACGTTGCGCCGAAGCGCGAATAGCATAGACGGCGCCAGTCGATGTAGCGGGGAGCGACCCCTTATTTTCGACCGGCCAAGCGCATGACGGGGTTCGAACCCGCGACCTCCGACCCGCGTCGGTGCTCTCCCAGACTGAACTACATGCGGCCGTCTAACTCTGTGCGCCGAAGCGCGAATTGTCCCCGGAACTCTCGCATCCGGGCGCGGCCTTACGTCGTGGGGCTTCTGGGCATTCGGCTCGCCCGCGTTTTTGACCGATCCCCACTTCTACCAAGTCCGCCGTTAGGCAGCATAGGACTTGGAATAGTTCTCTGTCACCTTGGCCCCGCGCGCGGAGCTTCAGGAAAAGCTGCCAACTAGAAACTCATTGCGCCGAAGCGCGAAACTTTCGGCCTGCCGGGCGCCACCCCGGGCACTGTAAGCAGGGAGGCCATGACCCTGGCCCTGCCGCGTGAGCACGGAAGCATGTCCATCCGGGCCGGCGCTTGCCGTTCAAACCGAACTCGTCGCCTCATTCGAGGCAAAATTACACCACCGCGCGAAATCGCACGTTGCAAGCCCGCGGTGTCCGAAGCAGTTAGCCCGCCAGCTCTACCCGCTCAGGATCGACGCGAACGATTTGCCGCTTCCCGAGCATCTCAACCCCTACCATAACGCGCCCTCGGCCGTCAACCCCTTCGCATTCCAAAATCATATCGCTTATCTTATTGATAATAAGCCTTATTTTATCTCCCTTGCGATACGCGACCTTTTTGCCCACAATTAACGGACCAGCTTTTTCGAGGTTTTCTACCCATTCTCCCGGTATTTCTGCCGGCACGAACCGCTCTCCTTCCCAATTGCCGAGGATGTAGGAGACGCCGATCGCGTTTCGAATGCGCGCTATATCCGCTATATTGTCGAGCCGTACGAAGATATACCCCGGCATCAGCGATTTCTCGCGGAATTTCTGCGCTTGCGTCCGCCGATCAATGAAATAGCGATGCTCGAGCGGCCGATATGTCCGCAGGCCGGCGCGACGAAGGTAGAAATCCGCTCGCGTGTCGCGCCCGCTGCTTTTGATGACGTGCCATGCGCTCATGCGCTGTCCCTCGGTTGCCGTTTGCCGGGCCAGCCGTGGCCCGTGGTGAGTTGAGACGCAGGGACGCTACTTGGACAATGGCCGAGTTTTAGACTCCGCATATGATCGCTGTTACGGTCGCCAACAGCCACAGCGCCACAAATCGCTCGACGCCCGCCTTATCTTTGTCATCGCGCCGCTGCCAGCACCGATCGAACCGCATATCGAGCACGAACCCGAGCCATATGATCGCCATCGCTATCCCTCTCATGCCACTCTCCTGATTAGCTCGGCCCAACTCGCTTGACGCGCGCGACGCGACACGACGATCAACAAATGCGGGTTGCCTCTGTAGCGATATGCGCGGCGCTCGATGTCCCATAGGCGCCGCGGGTAGAGGTCGGCGGTCCAAATCATTCGGGAGCCTTGGCGAGCGCGGCGCTGTCTAGCCGTTCGATCTCGGCGAGGATTAGAGCGCCGGCTTTCACAAGATCACGGCGACGCGTGGTCGGCTTCCACCAATTATCGCCCCAAGGCCATCCGAAAGGCACGCCATATCGCAAATCTTTGTCCGTGGCGGCATAACAGGCGGCTGCGTCGGCGAGATCGCCAGCCGCGTGTCTGGCGTCATGCTCCGCGTCCCAACCCTCGGCTTCGATCTGGCGTCGACGCTCAGCCTTCACGTCCTTTACTGCATCGCTCTCTTCCAGCGCCTCCGCCCGCGCGGCAGCTTTGATGGAGGGGAGGTCGATGGCGGAGATGAGAAAAATGGCGCGACGACGAAATATGTCCCAATATTCTGTCTGAACACATTCCTCACCAAATTCGGCGCGGTCGTCCGCCGCAAGAGTATCCATCAAATACAACTCGCGCGCGATCTTTTCGATTAGCTCTTTCTCGTCGGTCATAGCTCATAATCCTCGTCTTCACGCGGCTTATATCCAATGATCTCGCAAACTCCTTCGATGAACTCATATGCATTTTCGATTACGCGGTCAGTTTGGTATATCGTCTCCGTGCAATGAATATCCTGTTTGTCGATAAACTCTCGACAGAACTTTACGAGCTGATCGGGGATTGACGGTTCGCTCATCTCTCACCCCTGTTTAGCCGCGCGGATCGCGGCGGTGAAGGCGGAGCGTTGCATTTCATGACCCGCCGGGCAGGTTGTCTCGAACAAAACAGAATGCATAGCATCCATCATTTCCTCGCTCGGACGTTCCAGCTCGGCGAGCATCGCGTCCACGAAAATCTCGTAAGGCACGTCGCTCCAATCCGCGTTGTCGCCGATCTCTCGGATGTATCTGTTCGCCTCACGCTCGACGGCGTAAATTAGGCGTTCTCGCATGGCGCGCGCTTCATATACGGCGCCCGGGACAATCTGGCGTTCCAGCTCGGCGAGCACTGCGTCAGCGGCTTCAAAGCAGATATCCGCCGGCTCCCGGCCGTCCTCAATCACGTCGAGTATCTTGTCGAAAATCTCCTTGGCGATCCTTTCTCGCATTGGGGTCATTTGCATTGCCTCATTTTTGGTTGATGATGATGAACGGCCCTTGATGATGGCGCGCAACGTCGCTCACTACCATCGCCGAGAACACGAAACCAATCACGATAAACAGCACAATCCTCTCTGCTGTGGTCATTTGCTTTTGCCCTCCAAAGCAGCGCGGGCGATGCGCTGCGGCCATTCCGGGTCTAGCGCTAGGTTGATCTGGTCTTGCTCGGCGATCTCGCACAGCGCCTCGTAGGCGTCGAGCAACGCGGGGAGCGCGTTGAGGGCGGCGTCGATAAGACAGGCATCTTGCTCATCGAGCCTTTGTGCAATTATTTGATGGCCGTTTTCGATGAAAAATTCATCGCCATCTCCGGGCAAGCCATAGTGCTTGACTACCATTAGGGGCCCCTGTGTCGCCTTCTCCGCCAGCTCGCGGAGACGCTTCGTGTCGATAGTGGTCATCACATCATCCCCAGCCACATCGGATCAACGACAAAAATCTCCGTGAACAAGTCACCGCACTCTTTTACAGAAATACCGTTATGGCCTCCTTCTAATTCAATTATCGCATCGTGCATAACACTGCCGATGTAACGAGCTATTGATACATTATCTGTCTTAACCCAAATAGTATAACAACTACCGGCATTCGAATCGCAGAATATGCAAGCTATTTCATATCTAATCTCAGGATGAACAGCCTCGGCCATGATCTGCATAGCGTCCATCTCGATATCAATGTCATAGCGGCTCGAAAGGATAATATCATCGAATTTCCGCACCGTTCTGTTGTCGTTTACTGCGTTCATCGATGTCCCCATCGTTACATGAACATCCCGGTTTCTCTATCAAACACAAGCTCTATAGAGCCTATTTTGCCTGTGCTCGGCTGATAGCGAACCTTCTTCACGAAGATTCCTGTTTCGATATCGACCGCAGGATCGCCGAGCCGCGCCACGACAACGCCAAGGTCCGCCTTGTTTTGGAAAGCAGCGGAATCGGCAATGTCGTAAAGCGTGACTTCCTCTGGCGATTTGCTCGTCGCGCCCTTCGTCGGGTGCGCAACGATGATTACCAGAACATCGAAGCGCCGGCCGAAATCTTTGATCTCACGGAGCGCGCGGTTCACATATTCCGTAGTCGATTCCCTCGCATCGCGCGAATGCTCGATTTCGTTCCACGGGTCTATGAGCAGCACGCGGGCGCCGTGGCGGATTACTGCTACCTCGGCTTTTTCGAGCAACCACGAAACATCGTGAACGCGCTCGCAATCTGGCTCTGGGGCGATGAAGCAGAAATTGCGGTCCAGGAATTCATCGACTGTTGCTTGATCGCCATCGCCCCAACGCTTCGAGGCTATGCCGAGCATCGCGGTCCCGATCGCGTTCGTGACATAAGGCTTGATGCGCATTTCGAAAGAGGCGATTGCCGTTGTCCAGCCATGAATGCGCGCAAGATTTGAAACGAGCTGTTGCGTCCAGGATGTTTTCCCTTGGCCGGCGAACCCAGTCACAACCATCAGCGCCGGATGGTAGAGCATGAGATATTCGTCGAGTTTATCCCATCCCGTCGTCTTCGGACAAAGCTCAGGCTCTTGCGGGAGATCATGATAGGCATAGACGCCAGACACAGGGTAGGGGAGCGCCGAGCCGATGATGCGGTTGACCTCGGCCGCACCGTAGCCGATCAAAACTTCGTTCAGGTCTTTGCAGCCTTCAGGATAGCTCACGAATGAGCATCGCACCCGGCCTAGGCGGCGGACCAGTTCAGCCGCCAATCTACGTCCAGGCTCGTCCGCGTCGGTCGCAATGACGATGCGTTTGATCTTCTTCAGCCTGTCCCAATTATTCGCGATGTAGCGATATTTCTCATCATTTGCCGGGTCGATATCGTCGACTCCTTCCGGCACGTCGATCAAATTCCCGAACCCATCACGAGCCGGGGGCGCCCCATCGGGAACAGAAACGGCGTAGGCGTA
>JBAZOP010000118.1 GCA_041648665.1 bacterium
GAGGATGCGGGGCTGGGGGCCGTGTGGGTCTGTGTGCATCCTATCGAGGAACACGTGCGCCACGTGCGCGAAGTGCTCGGCATCCCGCAGGACACTGTTCCGCTTTGCGCGATTTCTATCGGCTATCCCGCGGGCGACGAGAAGCCGAAGGACAAATTCGAGCCGGAGAAGATACGCTGGGAAAAATGGTGAGTTACTTCTTCCTCCACCCCTTCAGCCTTTCGGAGATGTTCTTTTCGTACCCGTTCTTAGTGGGTTCGTAGTAACGTTTTCCCTTGAGCTTGTCCGGCAGGTACTGCTCGTTGGGCACGAAGTGGCCATCGAAGTCGTGGGCGTACTTGTAGTCCTTTCCGTATCCCATCTCCTTCATCATCTTCGTGGGCGCGTTGCGTATGTGCTTGGGCGTTGGCAGCGCCCCGAGCTCGTTCACGTCCGCGAGCGCGCGCTTGTATGACATGTAGCTCGCGTTGCTCTTGGGCGCCGTGGCGAGATAGGTGGCGCACTGTGCGAGCGGGATCCAGCCCTCGGGCATGCCCACGAAGTCGAAGGACTGCATGCAGGAGATCGCGACCTGCACTGCGTGCGGGTCGGCGTTTGATACATCCTCGCTCGCGAATATCACCATGCGCCTCGCGACGAACAGTGGGTCCTCGCCTGCCTCCAGCATGCGCGCGAGATAATAAACCGCAGCGTCCGGATCGCTTCCGCGCATGCTTTTGATGAATGCGGAGATGACGTTGTAGTGCTCCTCGCCCTTTTTATCGTAGAGCAGGCTCTTCTTCTGGAGCGCGGCCTCGACAACGGCCAATGAGATCTTTGACTTGTGATTGCCTCGGGAGACCAGGTCAGCGGCGATCTCGAGCGTGTTGAGCGCGCGGCGCGCGTCCCCTGCGGCTGATTCCGATATAAACCTTATCGCCTCGTCGTCTGCTGAGATCTTGAGGCTGCCGAGCCCACGATCTTCGTCGGAGAGGGCCTCCCTCACCAGCTTTTCGATTTCGGCCGCGTCTATCGGCTCGAGCACGTAGACCTTGGTTCGGGAGAGCAAGGGCCCTATGACTTCGAACGAGGGGTTCTCGGTCGTGGAGCCGATGAGCGTGATCGTCCCGTCCTCGACGTGCGGGAGCAGCGCATCCTGCTGCGCCTTGTTCCAGCGGTGGATCTCGTCCACGAACAGTATGTTCGGCCTGCCGGATAGAGATCGGGAGGCCTTGGCCTCCTTGATGATCGCGCGCAGGTCGGTCACTCCTGAGAGCACGGCGGAGAGGTGATGGAACCGAGCTTTTGTCTTGCCCGCGACTATGCGGGCTAGGGTGGTTTTGCCCGTGCCGGGAGGGCCCCAGAATATTATGGATGGCACGGTGTCCGCTTCGATGAGCGCGGAGAGCGGTTTGCCCGGACCCACGAGGTGCTCCTGACCCACTATCTCGGAGAGCGTGCGGGGCCGCATCCGCTCGGCGAGCGGCGCCTTGTGGTGCCCCTTGTCGGCGAAGAGGTCGTCCATGAGAGGTGTTATGAGCACGACAGTGGTTCACTGTACAAGGGAAAAATAATTGCGGATGAAAATTCGATTGAAGGCCCGCAGGCTGCGTGCTAGACGAGAGAGATCGTGCTCACATCCCTCCGCATCAAGGACTTCGCCATCATCGACGAGATCGAGCTATCGCTCGGGACGGGGCTCAACGTGATGACCGGCGAGACCGGCGCCGGCAAGACGATCATTGTCGAGGCGCTCAAACTCGTCCTGGGCGGCAGGGCATCCGCCGAGGCGGTGCGGGCGGGCAGCGAGTCGGCGAGCGTCACCGCCACCTTCGACTCCTCTGACCTGCCGGCCCCTGCGGCAAATGCGCTGGCCGATGCGGGCATCGAGTGCAAAGAGGGGATCATCGTCCACAGGGTCGTGGGCAGCCAGGGCAAGGGCCGGATTTCGATAAACGGCGTGCCCGTCATCGCCGCAACGCTCAAGACGGTCGCAGAGCATCTGGTGGACATATCGAGCCAGCATGAGCATCAGCTCATGCTCGACGAGGCGAGATACCCCGCGTTGCTCGACGGTTTCGCAGGCCTCTGGAAGGAATTCGAGGCGTTCGCCCTGGCGCACCGCATGTGGCTCGATGTCTCCCGTGAGCTGGCAAAACTCGAGGACGCGGGCAGAAACGCGGTGGAAAGGCAATCGTTCCTCAAGTTCCAGCTGGACGAGATCGAGAGGGCGCAGGTGAAGCCGGGCGAGGACGCGGAGATCGAAGCGGAACTCAAGAGGCTCAAGCACGCGGTCTTTCTGGAGGAGAAGGTGCGTGCAGCGTGCGACGCGCTGAGCGGCGAGGCCGGGTCCGCAATCTCTGCGCTCTCGATCGCTTCGCACGCGGTCGAACAGTGCGCGCAGTTCGAATCAAAGGCTGAAGACTGGGCTGCGGCTATCAATCGCTCGCGTGTCGAGGCTGAGGAGGTGGCGCGGGAGCTCTCCATATATGCCGAGCGGGTGGGCTCGGAGCCTGATAAGGCTGAGCAGCTTGAGGAGAGGATGTATCTCATAAGGGGGCTTACGCGAAAGCACGGCGGGAGCATCGAGGCTCTCCTCGCGCGAGGTGAGGAGATGGCGCAGGAGCTCAGGAAGATAGAGAACTACGACGGGGAGCGTGCGCTGAAAAGGGTGGCCCTCGATGAGTCTGCGTTAGCTAGGAGGACGGCTGCCCAGGCCCTCAGCCGCGGTCGCACACGCGCCGCGAGGGAGATGGGGAAATCCGTCGCCTCGGAGCTTTGCGAGCTCGGGATGAAGAAGAGCGAGTTTTCCATCAAGGTCGAGCAGAGGCCGGAGGAGGAATGGGACGAGTCCGGCCCCGACAGGGTGGAGTTCCTGATATCCCCCAACGTCGGGGAGCCGATGCGCGGGCTCGCCAGGATAGCGTCCGGCGGCGAGCTGTCGCGATTCATGCTGGCGCTCAAGAGCGCCCTGGTTTCTAAGTCCGCACAGTTTGGCACCTCTATCTTCGACGAGGTGGACAGCGGCATCGGTGGGGCGGTCGCCGCGGTGGTGGGCCGCAAGCTCAAGGCCATCTCGCAGGCGCGCCAGGTCGTATGCATCACGCATCTTCCGCAGGTTGCCGCGTTTGCGGACAGCCACGTGAGGATATCGAAGAGGGTGAAGGCCGGCCGCACGGTAACATCGATGGACGGCCTTGCCGGCGACGATAGGGTGAACGAGATAGCTCGCATGCTGGGCGGAGAGAAGATCACCGACACCACGATAGCCCACGCAAGGGAGATGCTCAGAGAAAGCGGATCGTAATTATGGATATCGAGAAGGCGGTGAAGGAGGCGGTGATGAGGATCGAGGCGCAGAGCCTCGACGCGTTCGAGGTCGTGGGCCTCGTCGAACGCTCGCTCATCATCGAGTCCAAGCAGCAGATGATAGACCGCGCTCTTCGGAGCGAGAGGCGCGGGATCTCTATCAGGGCGATCAAAGGCGGGAGGATGGGGCTTGCCTCCACCGCAGACATGAATCCGAAGTCGGTGATCACCGCCGTGCGAAGCGCCCTGGCCTCTGTGGAGAGCGTCTCACCGTCGGACGAGGTTTCGCTTCCCGAGCCCCAGCCCGAGCAGGGCAAGATTGAAGAGGTTTTGAAGAGGACGCTCTCCGATGTTCCTTACAACGACAAGGCGCGGTTTGCGATGGAGATCGAGAGCGCGGCGATAGCTCACGACAGCAGGATATCCAAGGTCCAGCAGGCGCGCTACGGAGAGGATGTGCGCGCTCTCTTCGTCGTGAACTCCCGCGGCGTCAGGGCGAAGTTTGAGAGGGGTTTCTGCCACTGCGCTGCCAAGGCCGTGTCCGACGACGGCCGCTGCGCCCAGAGCGGGTTCGAGCAGTCCTTCTCCGCCTCTTTCGACGATATTGATCCTGCGTGGGTAGGCCGCACTGCCGCGAAGAGGGCGGTGGACAAACTCGGCGCTGCTCCGGCCCCGGGCGGAACGGCTTCAGTCGTGTTCGAGCCCCGGGCTGCCGCATCGATGCTCGCCCTCCTCGCACCGTCGTTCTTCGCCGACAACGTGCAGCGCGGCAAATCGATGCTCGCGGGCAAGCGCGGCGAATGCGTCTTCAACGCCGCGGTCACAATAGTGGACGACGGGCTTCTGCCCCACGGCTGCAACTCGTTCGCCTTCGACTGGGAGGGCATACCCAAGAGGCGGACGGTGCTGGTGCGCGACGGCGAGGTCGAGTCCTGGCTCTATGACGGCGCCAGGGCCGCCAAGGACCGCGTTCAGTCCACGGGCAGCTGCGTGAGAGAGGGGTTGGAGAGACAGCCCGCGGTCGGCGTGAGCAACTGTTTCCTAAAGGCAGGCGGAGCATCCCCGGAATCGCTGCTCGTCCAGGCTGACCGGGGTTTTTTGATCACGGACCTGCTGGGTTTGCATACCGCGAACCCGATCAGCGGCGCGTTCTCCCTGGGCGTCGAGGGGTTTGTCGTAAAAGAGGGGGCAAGGCGTGAGCCGGTGAGGGGCATGACCATAGCCGGCAATGTGCATGAGCTGTTCGGAAGGATCGTCGCCGTGGGCAACAACTTGAGGTTCGTGGGGTCGTTCGGCGCACCTGCGTTTTTTGCGGAGGGGATGGTCCTGGGTTCCTGATGCCCTGGGTGTAAAATTTTTGGCTTTTCAAGAGGGGGAGAACCCCTATAATAAATCGATGCTCATAAGATCCTTCGGAATATCGGACGTGGGAAAGCGCAGGGAGAAGAACGAGGACAACTACCTTGTTCACGACGGACTCCGTCTCTACGCGGTCGCCGACGGCATGGGCGGACACTTGGGTGGAGACATCGCCAGCGGGCTCGCCATCTCCACGATCGAAGAGGTGGTCTCCTCGCTCGAGCAAGACCCGGACACCACCCTCCAGGAGGGGGTGAACTTAAAGCAGGGCGAATATCAGGGCTATCTGCGCTATGCGGTGAGCCTCTCCAGCAAGCGCATATTCGACAAAGCGAAGGAAGAAAGCTCCCTCAGGGGCATGGGCACCACGACGGTCGCCGTGCTCTTCCGCGACAACAAGGCTTACATCGCCAACGTGGGCGATTCCCGGGCGTATCGCATAAGGAGCGATGAGATATTGCAGGTCACCAAGGATCACTCGCTGGTCGGCGAGCAGATGCGCGCCGGCATAATGACCGAGGAGGAGGCGCGCGGCAGCCGGCTGAAGAACATCATCACCCGTTCGGTGGGCTTCCAGGAGAACGTGGATGCCGATGTGGAGATCAGGGTCGTCCAGAAGGGGGACCGGTACCTGCTCTGTTCGGACGGCCTCTCGAACCTTCTGGGCGACAAAGAGATCAGGGACATCGTCGCAACCAACGATCTGGAGACAGCCTGCAGGCGGCTCATAGACATAGCAAACGATCGCGGGGGGGAAGATAATATCACCGTGGTGATAGCCGAGGTCGACTCGCTGGACGGATCAACGGGCCAAACAGGTTCCGACGACCCGACCATTGAACTTTAATTAATGATTCCAATAGTTTATGAAGGTTATCTTTTATTGACACTCACCCGGGTGTCTGTTAACAATTCATTATCAATTAAGATTATTTAATCAATTTGCAGGATCTATCACATACCGAAGCTGTTTGGACGTTAATCAACTGTCAAAAGAATAATGGGCAATCACAGACCCGATACCAAGAGAAGGCCGGCGGAGCGCTTCAGCATACTCATAGTGCCTCGCAACAGGTCTAAGATAAGGCGCATAGAGGCCTCCAGCAGGTCTTTCAAGGTCGTCTTATCCCTGATCGTCCTTACGGTGGCCGTCTTGATCGGATCGATAGCCGGCATGCTCTCGTATCGCGGCGCCTACCTCTCCACTCATGAAATGAGGCTTGAGGCGGCCAAGTTCATGAAGGAGAAGTCAGAGCTTGAGGCGCGTCTGGCAGGGCTGGAGGGAGCGGTCGCCAGGACCGAGCGTTTTGCCGCAAAGATCGAATCGTCCGCAGGCAAGAAGCCGGTCAGCGTGGGTTTGGGCCCTGTGGATGAACAGGATGCGTTGCCGGACCTCCCGAGTTCCGGACCGATCAAGCTCGGCGCCAGCGAATGGAAATCGCCGTTCGCCGGCTCTCTCTCCGAGGGCATGAAACTTTCGCTCAACGATCTGGTGGAGCGAAACGACGCGGTCGAGCAGCGGTTGCACGCCGCTTTCGCAAAACAGCAGGATAAACTGTATTTTTGGGCTTCCCTGCCGACCATCTGGCCGGCACAGGGCTGGGTCACCTCTGAATTCGGGGTTTCTCGGGGCAGGCGGCTTCACGAAGGTATCGATATAGCCGGCCCGCGCGGCACGCCTATCATCGCCCCCGGCGACGGCATCGTAACCTATACCGGCTATCATCGGGGATACGGGAATACCGTGATCATAGACCACGGATTCGGCATATCCACCGTATTTGCGCACTGTTCCTCGGTGCTTGCGCAGGAGGGACAGCGCGTGAAGCGGGGCGGGCTGATCGCCTCGGTGGGCAACACCGGCCGTTCGACCGGGCCCCACCTGCATTTTGAGGTGCGTGTGGACGGCGTGCCGGTAAACCCGATGATGTATCTCTCGAACAGGATGTAGCGGTTTGTTAAAGATAAGGCTCTTGCCTTTTCCCGGCCGCATGTATATGCGGCCTTTTTTGTAAATATTATGATCACATATCTGCTTAAGAAAATCTTCGGTACGAAGAACGAGCGCGAGCTCAAGAGGATGTGGCCTATCGTCGAGCGCGTCAATGCGTTCGAGCCCGAGATCAAGAAGCTCACCGACGCCGAGCTGCGCGCCAAGACCGATGAATTCAGGAAGAGGCGCTCAGCCGGCGAGTCCCTGGAAGACCTTTTGCCCGAGGCGTTCGCGGTCGTGCGCGAGGCCTCTGTCCGCGTGCTGGAGATGCGCCACTTCGACGTCCAGCTTATCGGCGGGATAGTGTTGCACGAGGGCAGGATCGCGGAGATGAAGACCGGCGAGGGGAAGACCCTTGTCGCCACGCTCCCGGTCTATCTCAACGCGCTCGACGGCAAGGGCGTGCACGTGGTCACGGTCAACGATTATCTCGCCCGCCGCGACTCGGAGTGGATGGGGAAGGTCTACCGCTTCCTGGGGCTCACCGTGGGCGTGATACTGCACGGTCTCACTGACGAGGAGCGCCAGGTGTCGTACGGCTCCGACGTCACCTACGGGACGAACAACGAGTTCGGCTTCGACTATCTGCGCGACAATATGAAGTTCCACTCGAGCCAGTTCGTGCAGAGGCCGCTCAACTTCTGCATAGTGGACGAGGTGGACTCGGTCCTGGTGGACGAGGCCCGCACCCCGCTGATCATCTCCGGACAGGCCGAGCAGTC
>JBAZOP010000119.1 GCA_041648665.1 bacterium
TAGCCGATGGACAGGTCCGTCAAGGCCCCCGCTTTCATGAGCGCATAATCCTCTCTCGCCCGTTGCACATCCAGCACCAACTGCGCCTTGACGTACAGGCCCCGGTCGTCCTCACGCAATTCCAGCGGCTTGCCGATCACATCCTTCCAATCGTGCTGGTGGCACACGCGCACCTTGCTTCCGCGCTCCTTCAGCGTCTTGGCGAACGCGCCGCGCTCTACCACGTCGCCGCCCGCATCCACGTTGCCAAAGACGCTAGCATAGCCCTCAAACACGCCCAGGTCGGTCAGCTCCTTTATCTCGAAAGGAACCGTCTTATGTTCCATGCTCTAGCCTCCAATCCACAAATCGCGGCATTCGTCCCGCGTTAGCCGTCTATCCAGTAGTGGCGAGCCGTGATGCGGGCACCTGGGGTGCGCTGGCAATTTGCACCGCCGGTACAGCGCGTCCATGCTGGGATACGGGTTGCCCGCCACATACTCGGCGCAAATGGGGCACTTGGTCGGATACGGCACAACCTCCGCCGCCGCCCGTATCTGCGCGTTGTTCTGCCAGAACGCTTCCTTTGCCGCGTTTATCGCCCAGCTCGTCTCGGTCTCACCGATCATCGGCCCCCGGCTTGCCATGCGCTCCGCTTCCCAGCCATTGAGCCGGTATGCATACACCCAGCGGTTCGCCGTGGGCGTCTCCGCGCCGATCTGCAATATGGCCCGCGCCAGGTCGTAGTTGAAGGTGTTCTCGATGCCCGCCGCCACCTCGTTTATGTGCGTGGCTATCCCCCGCAACGCCGCGCCCTCTCGCAGATAGACGCGCCCAGGGTCGGGGCAGCCGATGTGGATCACCTCTTGCCGGATCGCCTCGCCGTAGTGCTCCATCGTCTCGCGTATCATCGTCTCGCGCCTGACTCGCACGTGGTCCTCGGTGTGCCGCGCTGCCAGGTGGACTAGCCTCTGCACGTCCGTCATTTGGTCCACCAGCGCCTGCCAGTCCAGCGATTTGACCTCGTGCGCGTGGCCCGACGCGCTTATTGGCTCGCTCATTTGCGCTCTGTTGGTTCCGGCGCGTCAAGCGCCTTGCCTTCGCTGGCCGCCTGCCAGGCGTCATCTGAGATGGACAGGATCGCGTTATACGATTGCCAGCGGAACGCCTCGTCTAGCTCGCGCAAGGACTTGGTGTAACGCTGCGCCGCCGTCTGCATCCAGAGCGGCGTCCGCTCCCACTCCCGCGCCTCGTCCAGGTACTCGTCAATCGGTTCGACAATACCCGCCGCGAATTGTTTGGCCGCCTTCGCTGGCTCGGCTTCCTCGTTGCCCGCGCCCTCGTCTGCTGGCAATGTCTGGGGCGGCGGGACCGCCACGGGTGCTGGCTTCTCGTACTTTTCCGCCGCCAGTTGCGGCTTGGCGCTGGATGGCCACAGCAGCACGTCGCCCGCCGGCACATCCTCACGCCCCGCCACGGCCCGGAACTCGTTTACTGTCGCCACGCCCGCCTGCAATTCCTTGAGCGCGAACTCGCGCTTGGCCTGCTCCTCGCGCTGCAACGCCCATACGCCGGTCAGGTCCCAGCGACAGGCTAACCCGCTGCCAAAATCTGGGGCCAGCTCCTCGTCCATCTGGTCAGATAGTTTTTTCCACAGCGGCAATATCTTGCTGTGCCAGAACTGGACCTCCGCCTGCTCATAGTTGCTGTACGTGGCCTTTTCCAGCCCGGCCAGCGCCCCGATTAGAATCGGTGGCACGCCCATCGCCATGCAGATGCGCGTCTCGGAGAGCTGATGCAGGTTGGTCGAATCTATGTTCTCCAGCCGCGAGCCGATCTCCTGGTATGTCGCGCCTTTGCCCAATACGGCCACTCGGCCCCGTCGCTCCCCGCCTTGCCGCTTCTCCCACCGCTCCGCCAGCGCATCGGCTTCCGGGTCTATCAGATATTGCTCCGTGGTCAACACGCCCTGCGGGACCGTGTTGTTTTGGAATAGCAATTTGACGTAGGCCTGCAGGTCTATGTCCACATTGACCTGCCGCGCTGCCACCTGGAGCGGCGATTGCGCGTCGAATGGCGATAGCGGGTTGGTGAACGCAAAGCGCAGCATGTCGGCCTCTGGCACAATCGCCCGCTCCACACCGACCTCGTAGTGATCTATCCCCCGCGCCCCCGGTACCACCTTGACGGTATCCGGGCGCAGCGGCCACAGCGCCACGACGTTACCCCTCGCCGCCCGTTCCTTCTCCCAATAGGACACGCCCGCCAGGTGCATCATCAGGAGCGTCAGCTCCCAAAAGTCGTACTCGGACATCTTCAGGCCGGGGCAGGGATGCATGAGCAAAGCCCGCAGCGGGTGCTTGTCCAGCGCGTCACCGGCGGGGTTGTAGACGCGCATGGTGGCCTCGCTCGCGCAGTTGGCAATGAGCTGCAGGCAGGCGAAAACTAGCTCGCTCTTCTGGTAGCCCTCCTCGACCAGGTTCGCAAAGTCGTGCGGAAACCACCTCGCCGTCCGCTCCCACGGGGCGGTCATAGCGATGTACTCACTTGTCCGCTTAAAGGCTATCCGCAGCCTATCAAACAAAGATGCCATGCCCACCGCCTGTCATGCCGTATCGCAGCGCGTCCACTTATCAAACACGCTGTTGCCGGACGCGTCTTTGGTAAACTCTGCGAGCACAAACTCAAGCCCCTCTGGAATGTCAGGATGCTTCACTCGCAAATACATGGTATGAGCATCGCCCATGCCTATACCCAACACAACGGTATCGGAGGGCAGCGGCAACTCCTGCCAGAACGGAACCCTATCCAATATAGAAACGCGCAGCTTAGCGATACCCATATCACCTCCGCTAGATGTAAATGCCATGCCCACCGCCTATGTATGCCGCCAGGACCACCGCGTCGGCTCTGTCCGGCGAGCGGCCCAAGCGTTTTTTGATGTCCTCTTTGCTCTCTATCTGTATGCCCCTCGCCATCATCTTCCACCGCGCCGCGCACAGGTCAGCGCGCAGCTTCCTGTCCGGCGGCAACGCTATGTCCTCGCCACTGGCCGGGTCCAGCATCTCGCGGAACCGCCAGTAACATTCGGCGCGCTTGTTCAGGAACCCTAGCTGGCCGGACTTGTCCATCGCGTCGCTGCCCTCGGCAAAGTTGACGGGCCGCGTAGGAACGCCCTGCATGGTCAGGATGTCGTATGCCGACGCCCCCACGCCGATCACGTCAATTGACGGTATCACGCTGCCCTCTCGCTGTGCTATCACGATCCGCGCTACGCTCTGGCCATCCGGCGTGTCCTTGCCAGGGTATGCGCGCAATTCGGCGAACCAGTTGGCATAGCGTTTGGCTACCATCGTTTCGTCATCGCCCCCACGCGCCACGTCAACGCCCATTGCCGTCAGGGGCGCGTCCGGCCTTTCGCGTCGCATCCAGCGCTCTTGCGCCTCTATCACCCACCTGGTCGGTATCACCTGCCACGGATCGTCCTCAAAATCGGCTGTGAACGAGCCACCCAATAACTTGCTGCGAAACGGCTCCGGCAATTGCTGCAACCGCGATTCATAGTCGGTTGCCATCAAGTGCGGGTTGTCGCTTACCCGCGCCGGTATGAACGTGCGCGACTTGGGCCGGATCGTCTCGCCCTTCCACTCGAAGGGCTGGCCGTCCTCGCGCTCTTCCTCTTTGCCGTCCAGCATCGCATACCAGCGCAACTCCCCAGGCCGGGCCGGATTCGGATGTTGCGGATCGAGCCACGCGGCCCAATACTGGATCACCCACTCGCCGTCAGCGTCCATCGGCGGGTTGCCAGCGGCTACCACGCGGCAGCGTTGTCTCGTGTCCGTTGTGCGGTTCCAGCCGATCACGTAGGTGTACTGGAACTTGGTAAAGTGCGACAGCTCATCGAACGCCACCAGATCATGTGGACGGCCCTGATACCGCTCCACGTCCGGCTCGTATTGCATCGCGCCGAACTCTAGCTCGCCGCCCCCCGGCAGGTCTCGCCAGATGCTCGCCTGCCCGTTGTAGCTGGCCCTTGTGCCACGCAATAGCTCGCGGCTACGCGCCAGGATGCCCTTGAGCTGCGAATACTCTCGCCGGAATATGATGCTGCGCCTGTGCGCTAGGAGCGCTAGCCCCAGGAGCAGGTCCGTCTTGCCGCCACCCGCCGCGCCGCCGTAAAATAGCTCGTCCGCTCGTGACCAAAAGGCGCTAGTCTGTGGCCCCTCCAGCGGGAGCCACGGCGGGCGGCCCCTCGCCATCACCTCCATGCACACGCGTTCCGAGGGCGACAAACGCTCCCATAACGGCAGCAAATCGCTGCTCATCGGTAACTCGTCCAGCCAAGCTCTCGCCATCGCTCATCACGTCCACCTGCTGCTTCGCCGCCCCGTCTATATGCACATAGAGCCATTTCACCGTCTCTAGCCAGTCTCGCGGCTCGACCACCCAAACGATCCCATTGGGCATGGTAACGCTGCCCGTCGTGACCAGCTCCCACAGCGCGACGGCCATGAACCGCTTGCCGGATATGCGCTTGCCGTCGGGCATGACAACAGAACGGCTGCCCGCTCTCTCCAGGATCGCCGTCATCGCCCTGGATTTCGGCGGGCCGCCACGCGGATTTCCGCTTTGCCCTTTTGTCCATCCGCCCTTGCCCGTCGGATTCGCCATTCTGAACTTGCCCCAACTTGTCACGCAGGTTGACCGGCTCCACCGTCACTCGCAGCACCCGCTCTCGCCATGCCAGCAGCCCAATCGCGTCGGCCATAGCCGATTCGGGGATGTCGAGCTGTATCCGCATACCCTGCTTATCGCCGTATACCTTGATCGCGCTCTGAATGGGAGGGAACGCGGCCTCAAATGTCAGCGGCTTCTCCGTCAATCTCGACCTCCCACGCTAGCCGTTCGGCCTCGGCCTGATCCCATTGCTCTTGCGATAGGCCTCGTTTGCCGCTTCGTCAGCGTAGGGCGCATAAGCCATAAGCGCGTCATCATCCGGCGGCTCTAGCATCTCGCCGATCCATTCCTCAAATGCGTCAAGGCTAATCGCGTCGTTGTCTAGGCTGCGCTCTTCGCGTTGTGCATCTAGCGCCAAGTACTTGAGGTATTCCGGCCAGTCGGCATAGTCCACCCCCGCCACGCCAACGTCATCCTCGCAGGTCTGGCAAAGCCAAAACGGGCGATCAATGACGATCCCGCAGCCGATACAAAGCCGGTCCCCAGCCATAGCACCCTCCTACTACTACTAGTCATTTCAGAGGTGTTTTGTGAAGGTTTTCACATGAGGAATTGCCTAATTCGGAGGATTGCATTCTTGAGGCGATAGCATAGGCTGCGGCGGGTGATTCCGAGGGTCGCCGCCGCCTCTTCTTGTGTATAGCCGTAGTAGCACACCAAAAGGAGCGCCCACCGTTGTTTCTCGGTAAGGCGCTCCATAGCGGCCTGCATGTCTAGCCGCTCATCCACGCTCAATGGCACAGCGTCGCTCCGGTTGTCTGGCTGGCTCTATCGCGCCTCCGTTTCTGTGCCACCTTGCGCCAGTTCTCGCGCTCCGTCGGCGTCATCTGCCGCCACTCTCTCGCCCACGCCTCGATGCGGCGTATGTCCCTAGTCGTTACCGTCGGCGTCATCACTCTCCCTTCTCGGCAGGAACACCGTAAACCCGCGCCCTTGCTGTATGAGACGCACCATGCGTCGTGGTAGATTGGCCACGCGCCTATCGGATAGTGACGGCTACCGTTCATTCCAGCCCCCCGCCGTGGATAGCCATCTCGCGCTCGGCGCTGGTTGTGCCGTCAGGATCGCCGCGCAGGTCCGGCTTGTACACCACGCGCTCGGCGAACTCGCGGGCCTTGCCTGGGTTCCAACCATCCACAGGTTGCAGATAGCCAACTATGCGTGAAAATATGAGGGTTTTCACCCGCCAATGTTCATATGGGTTCACCCCCTGTTTCCCAAGTCTATCGGAATCTCTATCGCTTCCTGAACGTTCCACCCCCGTCTCATCCGCTCCGACAGTGCCGACTTCTTCATCCCGATTATCTCTGCCCATTCGGTCAGGCATCTGGTTTCTCCTTTATAGGTTAGCAAACGGTTGTCCGCCCTATTACGCGATTGCTCTTTTCTGGTCGCCCACCGACAGTTATCGGGCGTGTAATCCCCATCGTTGTCAATGCGCTCCAGCGAGTGCCCCCTTGACGGTTTTGGGTACATATCGCAATAGAATGCCTCAAAGTCATGCCAGCGCTCACAGACCTTTATCCCGCGCCCCCCATAGCGGTGATATGCGTGATGGTTCGGATTAACGCACCGCTGAACCATGCCAGTCCAGACGCCATATGCATCCGACCTCCACAACCCATGCTTCGTCACCACGTCACGATGATAGCAACCGCAACTAGTCGTAGCGCCACGGGTTAGCCCATCCGCCCTCACCGTAACCTCATTGCCACAATCACAACGGCAAAGCCAGTAGATATGCCTTGCTCTATTCGGAGCGCGCCCAGTCACAGTTAGCCGCCCGAATCGCTGCCCTGTTAGGTCTCGAAAGCTACCCTTCATCTCTCACCTCACACGGAACTCGCCGCTCTTTGACCGCTTGCTCGCTCATTCTCTATGCGCCTCCATCGTTGTTTTCTTGCGCTCTCCGTACCGCCTGCTGTGCAACGCGCCGATAGGTATCGAGGTACTTCTTTATGTCATCCATAGCAGCATCCACTACCGCCATCTGACTGATGGCCGTCATGATCGGCTCTTCTGGCCCGGAATCGCTGGCCTCCGATCGGCATATATCCCCCATAATCGGAACCAACGCGCTGAACAGCTTTCCGAACAAACGAGTCAGCTCATCGTTCCCATGCGAGCAATCATAGCCAGCCATCTCTATTTGCCAGTCCACATAGCCGTTGACGTTGTAAGACCCAAACTCACCGCTCATCTCGGCTCTCCTGTCGTGCTCGTTGTGTTTGTCCACGTCACCCGCCACGGCGACGGCTCGCATGGCACATACACCGGATACGGATACCCGCCCACAGGCCGCGCCTCTAGCGCCTCGATGCGACGGCGCAGATTGATAACAGTATTCTCAATCTGACACACCGCCCGCTCCAGCTCATCATGGCTCTCCTGCGCAGCCTTGCGCCGCGCCTGTAGCTCCCTGGCGATTTGCGCCAGTTCGGACACGGGGATACCCCCAATTATCCAGCCCGACGTTACCTCCATCATGCGGCACATCGCCTCTAGCCGCTCGTCGCTGATCTCGCTCATCTCTCACTCGCCTCCAGGCATTCTATGC
>JBAZOP010000120.1 GCA_041648665.1 bacterium
ACACGCTTGGTGAGTAGGGTGTTGAACTCGGCCCTGGCGGCGGCCCTGGCGGCGTCCCTGGCGGCGGCCCTGGCGGCGTCCCAGGCGGCGGCCCCGGCGGCGGCCCTGGCGGCGTCCCAGGCGGCGTCCCTGGCGGCGTTTGCGTCCGCTTCAGCCTGTTTCAGTTCGTCGCGCGTCGCGCGTCCGTCGATGTAAGCGCGCTGCACCTCGATGCCGCGCCACGATCGCGGGTCAGGTTCGCGTCCGTGCTCTCGCTCACGCAACAACGCGCGCTCTGCACAGTCGCACGCCCACAGTTTCAGCGCTCGCACCGAATGCGCCTTCCACAACACGCGGCGCACGGTGCAGACCAGCTTGTCGTCGCCGCGCACGATCGCGCCGTCGCACTCGACGCGGCACACGATCGGACCCGGGGCATACGAGAGGGCGTCGATAGCGCGCTCGCTCGCGTGCAGTCCCGATTTGCACAGTACCAGCGGGCCGGTGTGCGTCATCACGGCAGGCACGATCGTTGTGCCGTCGCGCAACACGGCGGCGAAGCGGTGGACCTTGCAGAAATGCCACGCGAGGATCATTTCGAGCCTCCCTCTCCCGCCGGGCGCTGCTTGCCACTGCGTACCCGCGCGACCGCTGCCTCGTATGCGGTGCTTCCGAGCATGGCGGCGATGCAGCACAGCCACGGGAAGGCGACCGACAGACAGACCAACAATGCGTCAGGCATGATCAGATCCATTTCCCGGTTTCGCACCCATGTGCTGCCCCGAATGACCAGCGTCGAGCACGCACGGCAGACCCGCGAATGAAGCGCCGCACCGCGCCGTGGTCTCGGCCACCGGATCGCGCGGGTCGGGGTGCGACGGGGCGTTGCCGTACAGGGCGGAGTCGGACTTGCACGAAGATGGATCCACCCAGTGCCGATAACCGTAGGGGATGCACACATGACGGTAGGGACACGTCGCGCCGTTGTCAGCAGGAATGCATGTCTCACACGAACGCGCCTTCGCCTCAGGGCCGGGGCAAGCGGGGAGGGCGGCATTGCGGTACGCCGCAACCGCATCGAACCACTGGCTCACAAGGCGGTTCTCGTCTTGGCTGTTGTTTCGGTCGTAGTTCACAAGGCCGTGCCCCGTGTCAGTAGGGGCAACCTTCGCGGACAACTCCACCACCGCGCGCATCTGCTCGCATTCCCTTAGCGCTGCTGTGGTGGTATCGATCTGCGCACGAAGTCCCGTCTTCAGTGTGTCGCTCGTGCGCTTCCAGGTGTCCCGCTCCTGCTCGGACTTCTTCACGCGGGCTGCTACCAGCAATGCGGCATCCTGAAGGCTCATACCAACGTCGATCTGCCGATGCTCATCTGCTATGGCCTGCAACATGCCGTTGGCTTCATTTGCCTCCCGCTTCAACGCCTCTACCAGCTCTGGCACCTTCGCGCACAGCACATCTTCGACGATTCCGCCGTCGTCTTGCGTGCGCGCGGCAACACCAAACATGCCGCCGATCTGCTGAACGAGTCCCCGGTAGTAGTCGCGGTTGCGGCTCTCCTCCCGTGCGGTTTCCAGCCAGCAGTCCCGCTCCTGCTCGGCCTTGCGCTGGGCTTCCTTGGCTCCGATTGCGTCCTGCATCATGCGGCGGCGCGCGTTGTCATCTGCCACGTGCCGCGCGCTCAGCATGGACTGGATCGCTCGCAGTGCGGCCAGATCGGCCTCGGCCTTGCGCTGGGCGGCGAGGGCGGCGGCACAAGACGGGCACGGCTGCGGTAGGTGAGGAGTTGCCTCTTGTGACGCAACACATGCCGCATATCCAATGGCTTTGAGTTCCCATCGGCGCGCACACGCAATCCACGCCGCCAAGTCTTCGGTCAGTTGTTCGTAGGTGGGCTTGTCCATAAACCCATAATGCGCGGCCACCGCGTTAACCCGGGTTAACGCGGGTCGCTGCCGCCCGTGCGCTCGGGCAGCGCTGGCGACTCCTCGCGCGGCACCGGCTCACCCGCCGTGTCGATGGCCACCTCGTACAGCCGCGCCTTGCGCTGCACCTCGCCCTGCAACGCGGCGATGCGCGAGACCTCGTCATCGCTCAAATCCCCTATCATTCTCGCTATATTCTCACTCTGAGCGAACGAAATTTTGAGGTGGTCTGGGGCGTAGAGCCCTTGGGCGCGAGCGATGTTGTCCTCGAAGCCGCGAACGGCCGCCCAAGCTGCTGGGCGGGGCGCGATTCCGTGCGCCGGATCGCCGATTGCGGCCTTGCGGGCCTCGCGCATGTGGCGGTACTGGCGGTTGACGAAGCGCTGTCGGTTCTGGAGCAGGGAGGTTTGTGAGTCGCGTTCGATGAGGGCGATGGACTCGTTGAGGAGGGTGCGGATGGTGGAGAGCGAGACATGCGGGAGGGAGCCCTTCTGCTCGGCTTGGCGGAGAACCTCGACGATCTGGCCCAAGCGGTTGCCGTCGAGGTAGAGCTGCTCGACGACGCTGAGCAGCTGAGAGCGCTGCGCCTTGTTGACGCGGTGGTTGGGTGGTTGGTCGCCGGGGCGCACGATGCGCAGGGGCGGCTTGTCCTTGGGCGGTTCGGATGGTGACACGGGTGGTAGTTCCTCCAGGCGAGCTGTGAGGATAGCGCGGTTATGGGATCAGTGCAGGTAGGTGGCGAGGACGGTTTCGAGCGTGGCGATGGTCTGGTAGTAGGTGGCGGAGTTGTTGGGGTCGCCGCGCGCCTGCTTGGTGAGCCGCGCGATGGTGTCAGTGATGCGCTTGACGGCGGCGTCGCGATCGCTGCAATCAGCAGCAGGGCTTGTGTGCTCGGTCCACTTTGCCCCGACAACTGGTTCGGTCACTTTCGCATCGGCCAACCGCCGTCCCGCTTTCGCTTCCCTCACTAGCTCCCCTACAAGTCCGGCGAACGACCCCAGCCTTGCGTACCCTTCCTTGTCAAGCACCGCGCGGGCTTCCTCCATGGCTTTGGCGTTGGTCAGCTTGGTGCCCAACCAATCAGGCAAGTTGCAACGGCTATCTTCCCACCCGTGCAGCCTACTGATGGTCTCGATCTGCGCGAACCTGTTGGACCCGCGCACGGTGTCAGTGAGCCACTCCGCAACGTTCACACCGTCGTCACACCCGAGCGTGTTCAGCGTGGCACGGAGGTCAGCGGCGAACTTGGCGTTGCCGATGAGGCTACGCACGCTCGACGCGATGCCTGCCACCCCCGGCAGGTACCCGGCGGCGTTAAGCATGTTGCCGATCTCGATGCTCTTGCCTTTGGCGTCCTTCCAGTCACTCACCCACTGCACCACGTTCTCGGGGTCCGGGACCGTGCCCGGGGCGACGCACATCCTCGCGATGGCGTCGTAGGCATCGAGCTTGGCGCGTGCCTCGTCCGTGAGGCATTCCCGTGCCTTTTCCTGAAGGTCCATCCACTCCAGCATGTCGATCAGTACAGCGCCGAGTACCTGCACCTTTCCAGGTTCCTTGTCGTTGGTGACCTCCCGTAGGTGCTTCACAGCGTCCTCGGTGTGCCGGTACGCTTCCAGCTGTGCTCCCTTCCCACTGCTGAACACCTTACCTTCCTCGTTCGCGAGCACGACAACGTTCATACACTTCACGGCGTAGTCCCCGCCCCGCTTCACCTTCTCCTGCAACACGCCCAACATCTTCGCCTTCTCCTCCAGCTCGGTGGCGGTGGCTACGTCCATCACCACGACCTCGCGCAGCACGTTCCCGAACCCCACGCCCTTAGCTTGAGGCATGCTTGAGAACAACGTTGGTCCTTCCCGGAACGGGTAACGGTCTACATGCGCTTCCCCCGCTTCATCAACAGTTACAAAACCTACACACCTGTCCTTCATGTCGAACCCTCCTTGTCCTGCAAGTGTCTTTCCAAATGCTTCTCCAGCACGTCCACCAAGCGCAGCTCGTCCGGCCAATCGTTGTCGCCGTGGGCTTCGCATATCCGTCGCAAGCAAGCTACGATCTCCTCCCGCTCTGCGTACCAGTTGAGGAACGGCATGCTTGACTGCAAATCACCTAGCTCGTGGATGAAGTGTCTCGCCATCCCGATCAGCGCCGCACGCCTTCCCTGGATGTAGCCCTGCTCGCTTGCGTCGCTAGGCCACTGCCCGTCCTTAGGTGTCTCGTTTCCCATACCCTCATAATGCGCGGTGCGCCTTTGGACAGCCGCGTCTAGGGACGGCACACGGGGTCGCGCAACCGCACCACACCATGCGCTTGCGCGCATAAAAGCTCACCGCGTAGCCGCGCTCCTCCAGCCACCCGATGATGTTGCGCACCGCCATCGTGCTGGTGCGCGCCACCTCGGCGTACAGGCGAAGGTCGTCCCAGCCGACCGGGGTGCGCTCGATCAGCATCCGCACCCCGTCGCTCCACTTGTCCCAGCGCGGGTCCGCCATATCGGGCAGCTGATCGCGCGGCACCCCGCCTATGTGCGCCCGCCTCGGCATCAGACGAAGACTTGCTCTGCGAACCCGGCCATCCCTTCCCCGCCGTTGCCACCCGCCTTGCCTGCCCCATCCCCCGCCCCACCGTTGCCACCGTTGCCGTAGTTCGCGCCGAGCGTGAGGGTGCCCGCGATGTCCTTGCGCCGGTACCTCAGACGAAGGAAGCCGCCCCCGCCACCGCCACCGCCTGCACCCCCGCCGCCGCCGCTGGCGGGAGCCGCCGCCACGCCGTCAACCCCGTTCGCTCCTATCGCGTACAGGAACAGCGTACCTTGCGGAACGTACACGCACGCAGCATCGATCATCACCAACCCACCACCTTCGCCGCCCGCACCGCCCTTGCCGCCGATGTCGCCGTTGCCACCTCCGCCACCGCCGCCCGCCGCCGGGTTCATCCCCACGAGGTGGTCAGGGCCGTGGCGGAATACCTCAACCGGGTACGCAGGAGCGAGCGCATTCGGCACCCCACCGTTCACCCCGCTCGGAATCGCGCCGAGCGCGTTGGTGCTCGCGCTGCCTGTCCACAGCATGTCGTCCAGCATGTGCACGCTGTCCGCGCCCGCGATGCCCGGAGACGCGCCACTCTCCCCACCGCTGCCGCCGCCTCCGCCGCGTGCGAGCAAGTAGAACTGCCCATGCGCCGCAGGCCCCACCCCCGCGGTTGGTGCCGCCCCGCCGTGAATGCCTCCCGTGCCGCCCGGGTATCCCATGCCCTGTAGCGACACGGTAGCGTTGTTCGCGTCCGCGGTCTTGCTGAGCTTGGCGCACGCGATACGAAAGAAGTTGGGGTGATTGGCGAACGCGGGCGCATCGATAACGATGGAGCCACCCCCCGTATCGAACTGCAACTCCAACACGTTGTACGTCTGGTTGAAATCGGCTTCAACCAGCGTGGTCGTCGTGGTGACGACCCACACGCCTTCTGCCGTTACCCCGCCGCACGGCACCCCGCCCGCGCCCGGCTGCATGTTGTTGTTGCCGAAGCGCGGGTCGTCGGGAACCCAGCGCGCTGCCGTGCTCGCGTCCGTGAGCACGATGGTGCGGCGCGTGAACCACATCCCGCACTCGATGACCCAGCACCGGTCGCCTTCCTTGGCAACAGCTGCAACGTTGATGAGCTTGGTGATGGTCGGCACCACGATGTCCATCGTAATGCCGTTGCTCTTGTATTCGACCATGTCTGCCGTGTACGGGTGTGCCATCGCTCAACCCCTATTCCCACCAAAGCTCTGCGCCAACTTCCAACGATTGCCCGCCCACGAGCGCGGGCCACCGCAACTGCACAAGCACCTGGACGTTCGCCCCCACCACGCTGCAAACGAACTGGAGGTCAGCCCCCGCTAGGTCCGTCTGGTACATGATGGTCTCGCCCGGTCCTTGCGTCATCAGCGGCACGCCGACGATGACGAACACAATCGGCCCGCCCGCGTCGTCGATTGTCAGGGGCAGCACCCGGTGCGTCACCATCCCGGTGGTGCTGCCCGCAAGCTTCATGCGTGCCTTGACGTGCACGCTGACCGATTCATCGGTGCCAGGAATGAGCAACGTGCCGAGCGTCTTCCACGCTACACCATCGGGATGCACCCACGTCGCCTTGTACGTCTGGACCCGCTCTATCTGCTCGCGTGCTAGCCGCATGTTCGTCTCCTTGCCGTCGAGTCTATCAGGTTCTGTTGCGGCCGAGCGAGCGAATGATCCCGAGCCGGTCAATGAGCCGGATCTTCCAGCTCACGTCGTGCTCAGCCCCGTCCGCTTCGTACGGCAACGCGCGGGCGTACTTGAGCGCGTCGTGCGATTCCGCGGTAGCGAACTCCCCGCCGCGCACCACGTACCACGCCTTGCGCATCCACACGGCAACAAACTTCCCTGCCCCGTCGCGCACCACGTCACCCTTGCGATACAGCTTGTCCATCAGAACTTCAGCTCCTTTTCGAGCAGGATGTCCCGGGCACGGCTGTCGAGGTGCTGCTCGATGGCGGTCGCAGGCACCATCGTCTCCTCGGCGAACTCGCCGTCCAGGTACACGCGCACCTGCACCAACACAGGGAGCGCGAAGTCCTTCGGGAAGTTCGTTCCGAACGTCACGACGGCAGATACCTTCGGCGCACCGCTACGCGCTTGTCGCAGCAGCACGTAGTCGTCCTTCGCAAACCGCAGCTTCCACGCGGGCAGCTCAGCAGCGGTCGCCGTCTCGTGCAACCCCGCCACGTGGTCGCGCCACGTCATGCGGGAGAGCCCGACCGGCTCCGCGTTAACCCGGGTTAACGCGGGCGCGAACAGGTCGAGCTGAGCGCGGGCAGGAATCGGCGCAGGCTTCCTGTCTTCCGCGGGCTCCTGTGACAGCATCGCTTCCACCAGTGGTCGTCGTCCCATTCTGCTCACCCCTTGCTGACGTAGTGCTCGGCAAGCCTGCGTCCTAGTTGTTCGACGTGCGGCAGCATCGCCGCTGCTTCCTCGCGCGCCATCGTGCTGCGCAGGAACAGCGTGAGGCGCTTGAGCGTGTCGGCGGCTTCCAGCAGCAGCTTTGCGCTCTCCAGCTCAGCCGCGCGCGCTTGGTCGAATATCTCCCCCCACGTCGGGGCATTGCCGAGCGTGGCCTCGTTCGCCGGCACCTCCACAAGCTCGACGATGGCAGCTTGCGCGGGCAGCACCATCAGCGTCTCGTAGCCGCGAGCCTTGAGCGCTTCCGCCATCGGCCCGAGCATCAACGCGGTGTTGCCGCCGTACTCCGTGAACACGCGGTTCATCTCCGCCTGCGGGATGACCACCGCCGCCAGCTTGTCGATGGCTTGGTAGGTGAGC
>JBAZOP010000121.1 GCA_041648665.1 bacterium
GAAACCCCCTTTCGAGATGAAAATCCTCCTGTTCGAGCATCTTCATCTCGAGCACCGCCATCTTTCCGAAGGGCCCTGCGGGCGAGGTGGGGTAGTCGCCGGACAGCGACTCGAAGATAGCGTCCGCGCCGGGGTAGTTGCGGGCGAATATCTCCTTCTGCCCGCGGAGCGCGCGATCCACCAGGTCCTTCTCGGCGGGCGTGAGAGCAGGCGCTGAAGCAAAGGAGATCTTCGCGCAGGCCATAGCCGCAACAAAGAGAAGCGCAGTAAACGTCCTCATAGTATTCATGCATCGTCCGCTACCATCACTCGATATGCGTTGCAAGCAAGCCCTCGCGAGGCTATTATCCCGATCGCATCGTCATGGCGGCATTGGGACCCATCTGAAATAAAGCGCTCCGGGCATTGACATCCGTGGAATATGCGGCGTATAATAGCTCATAAACATTAGACAAATCAACAACTTAGCATGCCCAACTTTCAACAAAAGGCCACGATAGATTTCAGGCGCGACATATTCGCGATCCTCTTCCTCGCGATGGGCGTCTTCACGCTCATGTGCCTTGTCTCCTACAGCCCCACCGACCCGGCGCTCAACTCGGTGTCCAACGTCTCCGAGGTCAAGAATCTGGGCGGCATCGTGGGCGCATACGTCGCGGACATCCTCTTCATAATATTCGGCATCAGCGCGTTCGTCACCTCCGCCCTCCTCCTCCTGCTGAGCGCCCTGCAGTTTCTGGGCAAACCCATACGCATGAGGGTCCGAGAAATCCTCTACTATACCGGTTGCCTCGCGTTCGCTGCATCGCTCATACACCTCAACTGCGAGACGATATCCATACGGGGCCAGGCGATCGCCGGCGGAGGGATGATAGGGACGCTCATAGGCGACATGCTGGTCCGCTACCTCAACAAGGCCGGCGCCTTCATATTCTCGATCGCAGCCTTCGTGCTCTTCTTCACGCTCGCGACCAAGCTCACCCTAGCCGAGACCGCGGCGATCGCGAAACGGGGCTCGACCGCGACCGCGGCAGCGCTCCTGGCCCTCTGCCGAGGGCTGACGTCGATGTCGCGCTCGATTGCGGCCCGGGCCTCCTCCATTGCCAATGCTATCCCCGAGATGAAGGGGAAATTCAATTTCCGCAACGCGAAGACAGAGGACAAGGAGTCGCTGGCCGATCCGAAGAAGCGCACTGTCGAGAAGATGACCCTGGAGGAGACGGCGCAGAAAAAGGCGCGCGACATGGTCTCGATCGAGCCGATCCGCAGGGCGCCCGGCGCCATCGCTCCCGCCCCGGTCCAGCCGGCGACGAGGCAGCCGGTTCAGCAGGCGGCGAAGACGACGGAAAAACCCGCGGCGGCCCCGCAGGGGCCCGACGCCGCAAGCCCCAGGATACTCAAGCGCGCGGACGCGAAACCGCGCACGCAGGAGGACCAGCTCAAATTCAAGCGCATGACCGCAGAGGGCTACGAGCCGCCGCCCATATCGCTCCTGGATTCGGAGGAGCAAGCCAAGATCGAAATAGACGAAGAGACGCTCAAGAAGAACTCCCTCATCCTCGAACGCAAGCTCATGGACTTCGACGTGGAGGGCAAGGTGCTCGCCATCCACCCGGGCCCCGTGATCACGATGTACGAGTTCGAGCCCGCAGCCGGGACCAAGCTGAACAAGATCGTGAACCTGCAGGACGACCTATCGCTGACCCTGGGCGGCCGCAGCGTCCGCGTGGTGCCGCACCTCCCCGGCAAGGCCGCGCTGGGGATCGAGATCCCGAACGGCGAGCGCGAGATAGTCTATCTCAAGACCATCGTCTCCTCGCCGCAGTTCGCCAAATCGCAGTCCAAGCTCGCCATGGCGCTGGGGTCATCCACCTCCGGGCTGCCGGTGGTCACCGACCTCACGAAGATGCCGCACCTGCTCGTGGCCGGCGCGACCGGCTCAGGCAAGAGCGTCGCGATCAACAGCATCATCCTCTCGATCCTGATAAAGTCTTCGCCCGAAGACGTGCGTTTCATCCTGGTCGACCCCAAGATGCTCGAACTCTCGGTATACGACGGCATCCCGCACCTGCTGCTCCCGGTCGTGACGAAACCCAAGCCCGCGGTGCAGGCGATGCGCTGGGCGATCCGGGAGATGGAACGGCGCTACAGGATCCTGGCCGATGCGGGCGCGCGCCACATACTGGGCTACAACGAGAAGGTGAAGGCCGGACAAGTGACGCTGGTCTCCGAGGAGCGCGCAGCCGAACTCATCGCAGCCGACAAAGAGGCGATCGCTCACACGGGCAAATTGCCCTACATCGTCATCATCATCGACGAACTCGCCGACCTCATGATGACGGCGAGCCAGGACATGGAGGAGGCGATCACGAGGCTGGCGCAGATGGCGCGCGCCGCCGGCATACACCTCATCCTCGCAACGCAGAGGCCCAGCGTGGACGTGATCACCGGTCTCATCAAGGCCAACTTCCCGGCGAGGATCGCGTTCAAGGTGACCGCGAGGCACGACTCGCGCACGATCCTCGACAGCATGGGCGCAGAGGCGCTGCTCGGACAAGGCGACATGCTCTTCATGACCCCGCAGGGCGGGAACCTCATCCGCATCCACGGCTCCTACGTGAGCGACCAGGACATCTCCAGGGTGGTCGACCACCTCAAGGGTCAGGGCGAGCCGGTCTACGACGAGTCGATACTAAAGGAGCCGGAGGCAACAACAGCGGGCGGCGAGTTCGACGAAGAGGACGACGGGCTCTACGACCAGGCGGTGAAGCTCGTCGCCGAGACAAAACAGGCCTCCATCTCCATGGTGCAGCGCAGGCTGCGCATCGGTTACAACCGCGCCGCGCGCATGATCGAGCGCATGGAGGCCGAGGGCGTGGTCGGTCCGGCCGACGGCTCCAAACCCAGGCAGGTGTTGGTGAACAATCTCGGGGCGTGACATGAAATCCCTTCCGCTTATAGCGCTCCTCCTGATCGCGGTATTTTTCTCCACGACGACGCAGGCCGTCGATAAAGTTCCGTCGAGCGGAGAGATCGACGCCATCGAGTCCGCATACCGCTCGATAGACGACCTGACCGCGAAATTCACGCAGAGCACACAGATAGAACTACTCGCGAGGACCGTAACCAAGCACGGGCTCTTCCAGTTCAAGAAGGGCGGCAAACTCCGCATCGAGTACAAGGACAAGGGAGGAAAATATTACGTCTCGGACGGCAGCACGATCTGGACGTACGTGCCCGGTGACGACGCGAGCCTCGAGACATTTGCGGTGAACGACAAGACCATGCCCAAGGAAGCGCTCTCCTTCCTCAACGGTTTCGGCAAACTCTCAAAGGAATTTTCGATCAGCGCGACAGCCTCTTTCGACGCGATCCCCGCAAACTCGGCCGCGATGAGGCTCACTCCGCGCGCGAAGAACGCGCAGTACGAGTGGCTCGACGCGCTCTTCGGGCCCGACCATCTTCTCAAGGAATTGGTGGTGAAGAATAGATCAGGCAACGTCAGCCGCTACACATTCATGGAGATCAAGACCAACTCCAGCCTTCCGGACAAGCTCTTCACCCTCTCGTCGGGCAAGGCGACACCCGACACCCTGCCGGAGTAAAAAATCCTGACCAACTATAATTTAATTCCTCAGCGGTTTTCCGGTCTTGAGCATATGCGCGATCCTCTGCTGCGTCTTCTTCTCGCCCGCGAGCGAGAGAAAGGCCTCGCGCTCGAGTTCGAGTATAGCGGACTCGCTGGCCTGATGCGCGGTGGCTAGCGCGCCGCCGGCGAGCACGCGCGCGAGCCGGGAGACAACGACGAGGTCATAGTCGGTCGCAAGCCCTCGGGTCCTGTACTGCCGCGCGATCTCAATCAGCGCCCTCTCGCCCCCTTTACCCGGAAGCGAGACGTCGTCGCGATATTTCGGCGGCTCGTAGCCCTGCGCGAGTCTCATCACCTCGTCACGCGCATGCGCGATCAGCTCGTCGCGGTCCATCACGATGCGGTCGGATTTTGCGAGCAGGCCCAAGGCCATGGCGTCGCGGGCAGAGGAGGATGACTTCGCAGTCCCGATCAACTCGAACGCGGCGCACGACTTGGGGAACGGCCCGCCGTCGCAGGGCGCTCCTTCAGGAATTTGCCAATTCGCGCGCTTCGCACACTCCCTCTCCTCCATCGCGAGGAGCATGTTCTTGCAGCCGCTGCCGGAGGGGATTAAACCCACCATGAGCTCCGTGAATCCTATGTAGCTTTCGACATGCGCCACGCGTGCGGCCGCCGCGAGGCAGATCTCCGCGCCCCCGCCAAGCACCCTGCCGAACGGTACTGCTACCACGGGCCTTTTTGAAAACCTGATCGCCTGGCACGCCGACTGAAAAGCGCGGACCAACCGTTCGAGCTCGCCGAACGCGCCGCGCTCGGCGAGCGAGACTATGAGATTCAAATCGGCGCCGGCCGAGAAGATCTCTCCTTCGTTGGCGATGAGGAGCCCCGTCCCTGCGCGCTCGGTCATCTCCACTGCACGCGAGAGCATCGTTATCGCACCTTCGTCCAGCACGTTCATCTTGGTATGGAACTCGCAGCAGAAGATCCCTTCACCCAGATCGATCAGCGATGCGGATGCATTTCCTTCGATCAGCCCGCTTACCCTTCTGGCCCTGGAGATCGCGATCGGCCTCTCATCGTGCGCGCGCAGATCCGCCGGTCCTCCCTTCATGTCGAAGACAAACCTCAAACCCTCGCTGTGGGAATAGAAGGACTCGCGGCCTGTGGAGAGGAGCCGCTGCACGAGTTCCGGAATCGGCCTCCCCTCTTGAGCGAGCCTTGCCGCAACCCTGCGCGGGCCGAGCGCGTCCCACGCCTCGAAGGGACCGAGCTCCCAGTTGAAGCCCCAGCGCAGCGCGCGATCTATCGATGCGATGTCGTCCGCGATATCGGGCGCGCAGCTCGCCGCATATGAGAGCGTCCGGGATACGGCGGGCCACGCGATCTCGCCCGCCTGGTCAGCCGCAAACGCGGTTCTGCGCAATCTCTCAGCCGCCTCGGGCAAGCGCTCGTGCTCGGAGAGCGATCCTGCGCAGAAGTTGAGGCGCGGCCTGTATGACACCAATCTTAAGTCCATCGCCTGAGACCTGCCGCCGTCGGCAGCGTAGAAGCCACGGCCCGACTTCGCGCCCTTGAATCCCATGGCGAGCATCTCGGAGAGAAACGGGGGCACGCAAAACGGCGCGGCGAGTTCGTCCGGGCCGCACGCGGCGTGTATCTGCGCTGCAACCGCGGCGACCGTGTCCAGGCCCACCATGTCCAGCATCCTGAAAACTCCCTGCCTCGGTCTCGCAGCGGGCCTTCCCATCACCGCGTCCACCGCCTCGATCGGCCAGCCCCTTGCCTCCGCGAGATGCATCGCGTCCATGACCGAGAAGACGCCGATGCGATTTGCGATGAACCCTGGCGTATCCTTGACCCTGACCACCCCCTTGCCCAGCCTCGACGTGAGGAACTGTTCCACGAGCGCTGCGGCGCCGGATGCGGACTCGTGGCATGCGATCTCCACGAGTTTCAGATACCTCGGCGGATTGAAGAAATGAGTGATGAGAAAGCGCGAGCTGAAGCCGGCGCCCATAGGGGCGACGAGCGCGCTGTGGGAGATCGAGGAGGTATTGGAGCTTATGATCGCGAAGGGATCTGCCAGCGAGTCGATCTTGCGAAGGACGGCGGCCTTGGCGCCCAAGTCCTCGACGATGGATTCCACGATCCAGCCGCAGCCGGCGATCCTCTCGGCGTCCCTTTCGAGGTCGCCCAACCTTATCCTATCGACGTCGCTGCGTGAAAAGAGCGCCGCGGGCTTAAATTTCGCGATCCTCTTTTTCACCTCGTCGCCGCAGTCGGCGCCCGCAGAGGCGCGGATCAGCTCGACCTCGCAGCCGGCGCCGGCGAAGAGCGCCGCGAGCTGGCAACCCATGGTGCCCGCGCCGATCACCGCAATTTTATTCAATCTGTCCGTCAATGGTCACGGCCTTTCAAGGATCACGGCCATCCCCTGCCCGCCGCCTATGCACATGGCCGCAAGCCCTGTGGACGCCTTGCCCTCCATCATCGCGTGCACGAGCGTGGCCACTATGCGCGCGCCGCTGGCGCCGAGCGGGTGCCCCAGCGCGATCGCTCCGCCGTGCACGTTGAGCCTCTTCTCGTCTATCTCGAGTTCGCGCATCACGGCGATCGACTGGGACGCGAATGCCTCGTTGAGCTCGATGACGTCTATGTCCGCCAGTTTCATGCCGGCGCGCTCGAGCGCCTTGGGGATCGCGCGTGCCGGCCCCATGCCCATGAACTCCGGCGCCACACCGGCCACCGCAGCCGCGCGCACCTTCGCGATCGGCGCAGCTCCGATCCTCTTAGCGAACCTCTTGGAGGCGATCACCGTCATGGCCGCGCCGTCGGTCATGGGCGAGGAGTTGCCGGCGGTGACGCTCCCTCCCTCCAGGAACGCGGGCGGCAGCGCAGCGAGCGCCTCTATCGAGGTGTCGCCCCTCGGCCCCTCGTCCTGTGCGACCTCGAACTCCCGGCCGTCAGCGGACAGCGCTCGCACCGGCGTCTTCTCGGCGTCGAACTTCCCCTTCGACTGCGCCAGCACCGCCTTGCGGTGGCTCATGAGCGCAAAGCGATCCTGTTCCTCGCGCGATATGCCGTACGTGCGCGCCACGTTCTCCGCAGTGAGCCCCATGGAGATGTACGCGTCGGGCGCGTCGTTGCGCATGAGCCTCTCGTTGAGGTTCGGATTGAACCCGCCGATCGGCACGTGGGACATGCTCTCCACGCCGCCGGCGACGAAGAGCTCGCCGTCGCCGCAGCGGATCGCGCGCGCAGCCTGGGCTATCGCCTCGAGGGAGCTGGCGCAAAAACGGTTGATCGTCACTGCGGCTACCCTCTCGGGGAGCCCGGCGAGGAACGAGATGTTGCGCGAGACGTTGTAACCCTGTTCACCCTCCGGCATGGCGCAGCCGATGAGCACGTCCTCGATCGCGGAGGGGTCGAGCCCCGGTACGCGCGCAAGTGCTGCGCAGAGGACCTGACTCGCTATGTCGTCGAT
>JBAZOP010000122.1 GCA_041648665.1 bacterium
GTTAAGACAGGCAGACCACGAGGAGGCCGATCATGACGGCCCGCCTCGACTTCGCCAAGGCAAAGACCGCGACAGCCGCCGACCTTGCCCGCCTTGGATACGGACGAGAGCGCAACGGGCATCTATACGGCAGGCTACCCGGCCAAGAGAAAGATCACGATCTCGGATTCAATGGGCCAAATGGTTTTATTTTCTACGACTTCACCGGACGCGGGCAGGGCTCCGCGCTGGATCTCGTCATGGTTATGGAAGGGTGCTCGCTTGACGAGGCGGCGCGCATCCTTGACGCGGGCTCTGTATACGTCATGGCCACGCAGGCGACGAAGGCTAGAGCGCCCACCACGGCGGCAAAAAAGCCCGATCCCAAGCTAGGCGAGCCCTTGCGCGGTGTCCCTCTCGACGACTGCCCAAGGCGTCCCGAGGGACGTGAGCCCCTTGATCCCGAGGCATTCCAGCCCGGCACAAAGACATGGTGCGAGTATCGTCTAGCCGATGGCCAAATAGCTTTTGGCGTACTTCGTGAGGACAGGCGAGACGGCAAGCGCATATTTCAATGGAGCCTCTTTCGCCTGCCCGATGGCTCGATACACTTTAGGCCCAAGGGCTACGCCTTCCCATCGCTCTTATGGCGGCTCGACTTGCTAGCCAAGGAGCCCGACGCGCTTGTCACCGTATGTGAGGGTGAGAAAGCGGCATCGGCCTTGCGACTGTTCGAGCCGGACATGATGGGCACGGAATGGGCCTTCATTGCGTCATGCTGGCCCGGTGGCTCCAAGGCCATCGGTAAAGTTGACCTATCCCCGCTCTACGGGCGCAAGGTGACACTCTGGCCCGATGCCGACGAGTGCGGCGTGGAGGCGATGGCCTATGTCGCTCAGGCGCTCAAGGACAAAGCAAAGTCATGCGCGGTTGCGGCGATCCCTAATGCAGCTCATGGCTACGATGCCGCCGATCTCGTCCGCGATGGCGGCGATCCAATCCGCGTACTTCGTGAGGCGGTGGCCCTATGGTAGATACCCAAAAGCCCCGCGTTGACGTGCTGGCGGGCATCCTTGAGGCCCTAGACGCGCCGGAGACTGTCCCCGCGACGCCCGGCAAGGTGGAGATGGCCACAGCCCCGACGGGCCGCATGATGACCTATTCCAAGGTCAAGAAGGATCGCATCGGCCCGTTACAATGGGCAGTCCGCGACCTGTTTCTCCGGGATAGCGTGGTAGAGAATCACGGTCAACCGGGATGCTATAAATCATTCTTCGATGTCCTCTTGGCGGTATGCATCGCCGGTGGCGTGGCGATGTTCCTAGGGCTCAAGGTGGACATGTTCGGCCCCGTCGTCTATATCGCGGGTGAAGGGCTACAAGGTATACGGCAACGACTCTATGCGGCGGCGGTGTATCTGGGGCTCGATCTGGACAAGCTCCCCATATACCTAGCCGACCGCTCAGGCGAGCTAGTCCATCCCGACGAAGCGAACGCGATAGGCGATGGCATCGCTCAACTGTTAGGCGAGGTCAAGCCCGCGCTCGTCATCGTTGACACGCTCGCGGCCAACTACGGGGCGGGCAATGAGAACGCAACCGAAGACATGAACGCCTTCGTAAACTCATGCAAGAAACTACAGCAGCGTTTCGGGTGTGTGGTGTTGATCTCTCACCATGAGGCGAAGGCAGAAAGCGCGAAAGGCCAGGGACGCGGGAACGGTGCGCTCAAGGCCGGACTTGATACCGAGGTAGCGCTTGCTCGTGTTGGCGACGTTATGCGCATGACGATCTCCAAACAGAAAGAGGCCGAAGCGATACCGCCCTTCCATGCAAAGCTGATCGACGTAGACCTGCCCGGCGTCTTTGACGATGAGGGCCGACAGGTGCGGCGCGGTGTGCTAGTCCCTTGCGACTCACCCGCCGTAGAGGAGCTAGGACTCGGCAAAGAATCACGGCAGACGCTCGACATGCTCAGGGATGGCCCCATGACCGTGGACGTGATGAGCAAGGCGGCGGGCATTACATACGATGCCGCAAAGCAGCGATTGAATAGGCTCAAGCGAGGGGGGCAGGTGGACAAGGTGGGCGATACCTACGCGCTAAAAGGGTATCAAGGGGAGCTAGACGAATGAGGAGCGGGACATCGGGACAAGTGCGGGACATGTCCCGATCTGTCCCGCCGACATGGGGAGCGGGACATCGGGACACACACTACCGTGTAGTGTGTCCCGTCCCGATCCAGTCCAGATTAAGACCCGGTAACGGGAAGGAGACGAGATGCAGGACGCGAACACAATGGAGTATGAGGTTTTTCGAGATGCGCAAGCGACCTTGAAAAGCCGCGTAGAGGTAGCCCGGCTTGAGGCCGCCGAGTACCGACGGCGCGCCGCTGAGCACGAGGGTATGCGGCTAGCGGCGTTAATTGGTACTGGCCCTAATGCCGACAAAGACGCTCGACAATGGGCGAAGAAACAGGCGGAAGATATCGCCAAGGCCGAGGCCCTGGAATCCGACGCGCGCGTCATCGAGGCCGGGATGCTCGAAGCGGTAGGCCCTTTGGCCGCTCAAGCTGTGGAGAGCTTGAGGCCAGGGTTCGCCGCGATCGACGAGCTTATCGCGCGAGAGCTTGAGGAGATGAGGCTATCATATCAAGAGGCAATACGGGCCAAGTATCGCGCGGTGTCGCTCGCAGAGTATGGCGCCGAGGGCAGGGCGTTACGAGCTGCGTATCGTGAGGCGAGCGATGTTGCGCATGCGTGGCGTAGCTCGTGCATAGCGCAAAGGCAGCGCGGCGCGGCGGTTGAAGTCCCCGAGCCGACGCCGTGGCTTGGTTGTTCGTTGCCTGGGTGGGAACGGGTCGAACAAGAAATCAAGCAATACGACTTGGATATGTCACGGCTGGCGAGGAGAGGAGATGCAATCGATGAATGATGTAGTAGACATTGAAACGCTGGCGGCGGAGGTGGTGGCGAAGGAACGGGCGGACGCGCTCGCGGCTTGGGAAGTGGAAAGGGACAGGCTCGCGCGCATCCATTCGGACTATATGGTGGGCGGGCTCGTGCGAAAAGCCTTCCAGGTAAAAGAGGCCAGGATCAGGCATCTGAAGGCGAAGCCCCGAGGCTAGGAAGATAACGGCCAATGGGACTTATTCCCGATATTGGCCGCTACTATCTATATAAACGCTATAGGGGGTGGGGGTGTGACAGCATCGCGAGTAATAACCGAATACGACCGGGCGAGAATAGAGATAAACTCGCTTTACAAGAAGCTCAAGGACAAGAGCTTACCTGACGCCGATCTCAACAGGGTTAGAACTATGGTTCAGGTGCTGGGCCTTGCGCTTACTTGTTTGAAGGATATGCGGGCAACGGAACTAGAAGCAAGGATCGAACGGCTAGAAGCTGGTACCGATCCCGATGCATGGCGAGCACTGCCGCATGAGCAACGGCTAGCCTACCTTGACCAGCTCAAGCGAGAAGCAGGGGAAACGATCCCGCTCAAGTTGGCGGAGGTGGCACGATGACGGTAGCAAGCCTAGAACGAAGATTGAAGGCACTTGAGGAAAAGCTAGGGCCACGCATCGATGACCTTGTTCGGGTTGTATACTCGACCGAGGGCGTAGAGGCGGTACAGGCCGCGAGAGCATGGGCGGCGACAGACAAGCAAAGAATATTGGTTCAGGTGAATTTCGTTTGATCGATTGCTAGGCGGGTGCTCCCGCTTGCCTTGGCAATGATGCCCCCTTCGCCCTTGCGCGGAGGGGGCTTTTTTATTGTGCTCCTGCGTAATAATCGATACACGACAGGCCCGCCGATGATAATAATTATGTAAATATACAATTCCGATACGATAGGCCAGTGTCACACTAAGTGTCACACTAAATAAATGAAGCGGCACGATACAAGCTGAAGCATGTTGACAGGCTTTTCCACTCATACTATAGTAGAAAGCGCATACTTTGTAGCACCTTGATGCAGAGGGAAACCTTAGCGCGCTTGGTTCGGGACCAAGATGTCGGCGGTTCAAATCCGCCCAGCCCGATATTTTGCGCGAAGGAGGTTGTTATAGTGCAAGAAAATACGATGCACTATAACCGGATTATGAATATCCGGCTTTTCTCTCTAAATCAAGTGTAACACTCAGTGTGACACTACTTTGGAGGAAAAGCCATGCGCGCGCGGTTTTTCATGCAAGAAAGGGTCCTCAAGAGCGGAAAAAGCCTATGGTACTTCCGCGAGTGGGACGAAGAGCGAGCCGTATATAAATCGGCTCGATCAACAGGTGTAGAGGCCAAGGGTAAACGCTCCGAGGCCGTCGCCAGGGACAAGGCGCAAGAGCTTTGCGGCAGGTCCAAGCCGAAAAAGACCACTCTTCTAGTTGATTATCTAATAGCATTCTGGTCCCCGACTTCCCCCTACCTACGCGGACGCGAGCTATCACTAGGCCGCCCGGTATCCACCGAGTACATACAACAGAATGCGCGCGATGTCGTCGCCCACGTCGCAGGATATACGCCATTCGCAAAGCTTAGGCTCGATGGACTCACCCATGCCCGCATAGAGGACTGGCGATTATCCCTTGCCGATCAGGGCATGAAGCCGCGTCGTATCAATCAAGTAATGGCGGCGGTACAGGTCCCGCTTAAGTGGGCTTTCTCGCGTGCAGAGGTCCCCGTCGATCCCTTCGCCAGGATTAAACCGCTACCACGGCGGGAAGGCATACGCGGTTCCCTCACCCGCGCCGAGGTGTCAATGCTGATCGATCTTGAGGTCAAGGACCCGAGGAAAAAGTTAGCGCTCATGCTCATGGCCTTGGCGGGCCTTCGGCGTGGTGAGGTTGCCGGTCTACGGTGGGGCGACATTGACGCGGTACTCGGTATCTTAAACGTTACCCATAACCACGTGCGGATGGAAGGCGACAAGCTCCCTAAGCTTGGTTCTTCCCGACGTCTTCCTATAGGGAAGTATCTGTTAAGCCTCCTAGAATCGACAAAAAGCCATATCCCCTACACTGGCCCGGCGGATTATGTATTCCAGACACTTGGCGACAAGCCCGAGGGGGAGCCTAAGCCCTACGGCGAAAGCTTCTATAGGAATGCCTTCATTAGTGCTATGGGCGCAATCGGCGTTGACGCCGAAGAGCGGGAAGCCCGGAGGTTGTGTGTCCATAGTCTACGGCATAGCTTCGTAACACTATCGCGTGAAGCAGGTATTCCCGACTTTGTTGTGCAATCGATGGCAGGACATTCGAGCATGGCGATGACCGAGCGTTATAGTCATGCTGGGGTGATAGACTTCAATGAGGCCCGCGCCAAGCTCGAAGCATCCATCGGGAAGGCGGCCAGTCTATGACGCCTACCTTCAACATACGTGCCGGGCTAGCGTTGACTGGAAGCCCCGTACTCTACATTGACAGCGAGCCAAGCCTAGATGCAACGGCGCTTACAATCTCGCAAGCAAGGCAGTTGGCGGCGATGATCTCGCGGGCGGCGATCCGGGCGGAGGCCGTCCACCTATCCGCAAAGACGACTAAGGAGGTCGGGAAATGATCCAGAATATCAATGCATCATACGGCGACGCGATAAGCTTCGAGACGGTTGACGAGATGGCCGAGGCGATCCGCGCATGCGGCTACGTGCTGCCCGTGGATGGCCTCAAGGAAGGCCGCGACTATGCCGAGGCTCCCGCGTACTGCACACAGAATGGGGGCGATTGCGCGACATGCTCGCTTGTGTCGTATGGCCGCGATTGCATGAATAATTCCATAGCCTCCCGCTAAACTGCCCCATACCGAACGTGGAGGCCCCTAGGAGCGATCTTCTAGGGGCCTTCGTATTTATTGTGGCGAAGCCGATATAACGCGCCTATGGGCCGCTATTTTCAAAGCGAATCGAGACTATTTAAGTATTCGCCTAGAGCTTGTCAACAAAATCGATATGATATAGTGTACTAATTGAAATATGTAGCCTATGACTTGACATTGTGCGAAGGTTTATGGTATCTTCGGCGCGTGGAAGTAACACAAGCCGCAAAAGACAGGGCTTTCATTATCTATGCAGCGAAGCAAATGATCGAGGCGAAGCCATATTTAGACTTCTCTCCCGAGCATAGAAGCGACCTTGCAACCGAGCTTCGGCGCGTTGGCTTGACCACGGCGCGCGTTGCGGAGGTATTGAAGATTGCTCCGGCTACGGCGCAGCGCTGGTACTCTGGGGCGCGCAACTTCCCCTCCTGGGCGAAGCAAGTTCTTGCGGACATATACACCGAGGCTTCTATATGGGGCAGCTCTGGGGCCGTCGCGATCCCTGCCCTCGTTAAGCGCAAGAATGCTTGCATTCGTCGCGATGGTTCCCGTGTAACGCTCTCGATTGACACTAGGCAACGACGCGCTAACAAGGCGCTGAGTAAATAATGAGGCCCCGCGCGCTACTGAGTTGCTCCGGCAACCGGGCGCACGGGGGCGACGCTTTCCGAGTTTCGGATAGCGCAACCGCTGTTTAGGTAGGCGGCCCCTCTCCATTCCCGCGTAGGCCATTCTCGGCTTTCGCGGAATAGGGGAGGTGGCACGCATGGCCACTGGAAAAAGGTTCTTGTCTATCGAAGAGGCTTGCTCAAGTCTCGGCATTTCCCGCGTTACAGCATGGCGACGGCTACGCGATGGCTCTATGCCATCGGCGCGCCTGGGCCGTAGGGTGCTGATCCCTGCTAGTTACTTCGACCAGCTCGAAGCCTCCGCGCTCGAAGGGGCTCGATAATGGGCGCCGCGATGACTGACGACGCGCGGCGGCTCCTACGCGAACACGAGGCCGATCTTCTCCGCCTCTTCGAGGGGCATCCGGCCTATGGGTCAACGGGTGTGCAACTCTATTGGCATGAAGGGCTCGTATCTAAAATCGAATTTAGCGGCTCAGTCGTTAAGACAGGCAGACCACGAGGAGGCCGATCATGACGGCCCGCCTCGACTTCGCCAAGGCAAAGACCGCGACAGCCGCCGACCTTGCCCGCCTTGGATACGGACGAGAGCGCAACGGGCATCTATA
>JBAZOP010000123.1 GCA_041648665.1 bacterium
CCAAGCTGGGCGGGGCCAACCTGGAAGGGGCCAACCTCTACGGGGCCAACCTCTACAGGGCCAACCTGGAAGGGGCCAATCTACGCAGGGCCAACCTGGAAGGGGCCAATCTACGCAGGGCCAACCTGGAAGGGGCCAACCTGCAAGGGGCCAACCTGGAAGGGGCCAACCTGCAAGGGGCCAACCTGGAAGGGGCCAACCTGGAAGGGGCCAACCTCTACGGGGCCAACCTGCGCAGGGCCAACCTGGAAGGGGCCAACCTGCGCAGGGCCAACCTGGAAGGGGCCAACCTCTACGGGGCCAACCTGGAAGGGGCCAACCTCTACGGGGCCACCCTGGAAGGGGTTGAGAGATGAACACCTATGACATGCTTTGTGACGAGTACGCGCATGAGTGGGGCCTCAGCATGAGCGCCCACCCCGCGCCCGTTCCCGCCCCCGCGCCCGTTGTGGTGCGGCCTGCCGACGATGGCATTGACTACCGTGCCGGGCTGAATGACGTGCGCGGTAAGCTGGACGAGGCCGCCGAGCGGTGGATGTTCTTCCGGCACCTGTTCGCCGGAAAGACGCTGATGCAGAAGCTCGACGTGCTGATCAACTTGGCCGTCGAGGGCGAAGAGAATCCGCGCCTCAGGGCGCTGGTGCGCACGTATGGGCTGGAGCGGGATACCGCAGTCGCAGGGGGTGCATCGTGAGCATCGAGAGACGGGCATGGATGGAACCGCTGGAAGTGTCAGCGACTATGTGGCCGGAGCACCGCGTTACCGAAACGACGGCGCTGTTTCGAGACATCGCGCTGCGGCTGGAGCGCACGCCGGCGCGCAAGGCGCTCATCTATCCGTTCGACTCGCAGCAAGCCGCCAGACGCGCGCGCAAAAACGTGAGCACGATGTTCCGGGCGCGCATGGGCGGCGGGCGTGTCTCGCTGAGCGTCACCGATTACAATGGCAAGCCTGCGCTGTGGGTGAGGCGCGGGCCGCAGTGGGGCGCGAATGGCGTCCCGGTAGAGGAGGGAGAGGGAGATGAGTGACAAGGCACTCACAGTACAGACCGGGCTAGATTTGCGCTCGCTTGGCGAAGTGCTGGCGCGCAGCGGGTTCTTTAAGGACACGAAGGACGAAGCCCAGGCTATCGTCAAGGTGCTGGCCGGGCAGGAAATCGGATTCGGGCCGGTGGCTTCGATGACGGGCATCTACATCGTCAAGGGCAAGGTGTCATTATCGGCGAACCTCATGGGCGCGGCGGTGAAGCGCAGCGGTCGCTACAACTACCGCGTGCTGGAACTCACCGATGAGGCCGCCGAAATCGAGTTCTATGAGGATGGCAAAGCCATCGGGCGCTCGCGCTTTACGCTCCAGGACGCTCAGAAAGCCGGGCTGAATACCTCGGACAACTCGGACAACTGGCGCAAGTATCCGCGCAACATGCTGTTTGCGCGGGCGCTGTCCAATGGTGTGAAGTGGTATTGCCCAGACGTGACAGGTGGACCGGCCTATACGCCCGACGAGTTAGGCGCGCCGGTGGACGAAGATGGTAACGTCGTAGAAGGCGAGATCATCGAGCGTCCCGCCGCGCCTGTGTATCAGCCGAAGGGCGATCAGTCGCGCCGCATTCAGACCGGCCCGGTGCAAGCGCCGCCGGAGCCGCCCGACGACGAGCAGCAGGTGCAGCCTCTCAAGCCATCGGAAGTGGACGCGCTGATCGAGTACGCCCGTGAGTTGCGCCCCGACCTGGCGGACGCACCACGCGCGCACCTGTCCAACTCGTGCCTCAAAGCGTGCAAGCTGAACCAGTGGACAGATCCTATGCCTGGCGGCCTGGACGCGGCGAAGGCGGCGGTTGAGGCCCGCGCGCTGGCGAAGGCACAGGAAGTGCCCGACGAGCCCGCCCGCAATCCCGCGAAGAAGTGATCGCCCTGTCCAACAGCCCGCCGTCAACGCGGCGGCGGGCGCTTACTTTTACGGAGGTAGCAGTCAACTACTCCCCGCTAAAGCGGGGAGCTTGTCCCTGGCGCTACGCCGCTGAGGGCGCATCCGAGACGTGTGGCGGGTTGACAGCCGCCCGCCAGCCCGAAGACTGGCGCGAGTTGACGGAGGTTAGTCCGACGGTGGAGATTTTACGCACCGACCGAGTTCCTCGATGCAACCTCATATCGCCAGGTGTTAAGGTGCAAGCCGTTGCTCCACGAGGGAGTGCCTTGTCACTGATTATACCACAGAAAGGAGGAAGTCTCGCCTTCCTCCCCCGGCTAAAGCCGGGGGTCTCCGGCGAGTGATTTCTATGAACGCAGAGTTTCGTTACCTGAGCAACGGCGAAGTCTGGGCGCTCGACCCAGACGCACCGCACCGCCTCTACACCAGTGCGGGGATCGTGCTTGCCGTGTATCCTGGCACCCATGCCGGGCACCTCGTGGAAGAGGCCATCACCGACCGCTACTGCTACCCGGCTGGCGACGGCTGGGCGCGGGCGGGTGAGTGTCTCGACGAGAACGGGCTGGAGCGCTGGAAGTGGCGGCGCGAGTGGATGCCGGTACTGCGCAGTGCGCGCGGCACACGACGGAATGGGAACGGGGAATAGGGCAATGAGTGACACTCCCCACGCCTGAAGGCGGGGGCTTCCGCGCGGGTTTTTCTGGGTGAGAGAAGAGAGAGGAGAGGGAGATGACTAAGCTGCGGAAACTGATTGGATGGCGACTGTATCTGGTGCGCGCACGACTGGAAGAGAGGCTTGAGCGCGATTGCCCGGAATGTCTGGGGCGGGGAATCACGCCAGACGACCGCATCTGCCCGGCTTGTAACGGTCGCGGCTGGCAGCAGTGGCGGTTCGGCTGGAAGTCGGTGAAAGAGTGAGTGGAGAGGGAGATGGCCGAGATGTGGCACTTTATCGCAGACAACAAGCTGCGTGACGGCTCAGAGCCAGCGCCCGTGGGCGGCATGGAACGCTGGGACGGGCCGGTCGTGTTATGCGGAAGCGGGCTTCACGCTTGCCCGCGGGCGCTCGATGCACTGAAATATGCGCCAAGCGGTGCACCAAGCGGAACGATCCAGGTACGGCTGGTATTGCTTTCCGGCATCGTCCTGGCAGATGATGACAAGGCAGCAGCAAGCGAACGCCACATCCTGGCGAGCGCAGACTGCACCCGTGAACTTCACGAGTTCGCGCTGTGGTGTGCTGAATCCGTGCGTTACCTGATGGTGGATAGTCGCTCAACTACCGCGTTGACTGTTAAGCGCTCCTGGTTAGACGGTCAAGCGACAGACGACGAGTTGGCCGCAGCCTGGGACGCAGCCTGGGCCGCAGCCGAGGCCACAGTCAGGGCCGCAGTCGGGGACGCAGCCAGGGCCGCAGCCGAGGCCGCAGCCTGGGCCGCAGCCAGGGACGCAGCCGGGGCCGCAGTCAGGGCCGCAGTCGGGGACGCAGCCAGGGCCGCAGCCAGGGCCGCAGTCTGGGCCGCAGGCTGGGCCGCAGCCAGGGACGCAGCCGGGGCCGCAGTCTGGGCCGCAGGCTGGGACGCAGCCTGGGCGGCACAGAACGCCGAGCTGGAGCGCCGCCTGCACGAGAAATTAGGTGGTGAGGGGAGAGGGAGATGAGAGGGAGATGATCTTCCAACACACATGGCAACAGGTGCTCGACGGCACCAAGACGCAGACGCGGCGGCTACGGGCACAACCGCCTTACGTTGGCCGCACCTACGCCGTGCAGCCCGGACGCGGCAAGCCCGCTGTTGGTCGCATCCGCATCACAGCCATCCGGCAGCAGCGAGTGCAGGACATCACGGCAGAGGACGCGCTGGCTGAGGGCTTGGTTTGTCCCGACTGTAACAACGGATGGATAACTGTCTACAGCGCCACTGATATGTTTGGATGCAGTGAGGTTGAGTGCGGGCACGCGGGGCTGATCGACGAATACGCTCAGTTATGGGACACCATCCACACAAAACCCGGCACGCGCTGGGCAGATAATCCCCTCGTGTGGGTGCTAGAGTTCGAGCGGGTGGGCGAGGGTGAAACAGCGTGCTCGAAGTGCGGCGGGGCTGGCACGATTGGCCCTGGCATTTGTTCGCGCTGTGGGGGTGCCGGAGTTGGGTGCGTAAGTGATGAGAATTAGGATTCTCATAAGCGATACAGGAGGCTGATCTGATCATGCGAGACTTCATCAGATTGTACCGCGCCTACCGCCGCATGTGGCCCGGCGAACCCCGCTCCTACCATCTCCGCCTAGCCTGGAGCATCGCCCGCACTTTGCAGCGCATCTACGACGAGCAGAGCCGGGAGCATGGCCACTGATTTTCCTTCTGCGCACAATGCGACTCGCTTTCTGCCAGCCCCGCCCTCACCGGCGGGGCTTTTCTTTTTGCGCGCGTGCATTCATGCCCCGCCCCGCGTGCATTTAGCGCGTGCATTCCGTGCTTTTACGTCCGCGTCGCCTTCAGCCCAGCTACCAGCACGGGCCAGTTTGTCAGCGTTGGGTAGGGCGTGAACAGGTGCCCCACCCCACCCACCAGTAACACGAACCCGCGCGCCATCACCGGCATGTTGCTGTCTGTCAGCTTGACGTAGGCCATCTTGCTATCGTCGTGCAGCCCGCCCGCGTCTATGATGGTGTAGCGGTTCCAGGAGTCGCGCTGGACGCTTACGTGGTGCTGGTGGAATGAGAGCACGTTACTCTGATACTTCTGTGCCAGTTGATCAGCCAGGCGGCCCTTGATGCGGCTGTAGTTGCGCTGATGTGTTGCGCGCCACACCTGCCCGCCGCTTTCGATAATGGCGTGGCCGTAGGGTGAGACGTGCAGCTTGCCGCCCGCCGCATTCAGGATGTGGCCCAACATCGTCGCGCTGATGTTGCCGTTCGTGCGCTTCAGCAGGCGATGCTCGTGGTTGCCGAGCACGAGCACCATCTCCTCAAACCACCCGGCGAAGTGAGCCATCAGGCGCACGGCTATGCGCACTTCCGTTTCGAAGTCCGGCGGCGGCACAAGGTGCTCGAACTTGCTAAATGCCTCGAAGTTGCACAGGTCGCCGACGATCAGCAGACGGCGCATGTTCAGATCACGCGCCGTCTCCAGCATCCGCTCGGCCAGGGCGAAGTCGGTGGTTGGTAGGTGCAGGTCGCCGCACACTACCCAGTCGCCTGTCAGGTGCGGTTCGCCATCGAACACGGGCAAGCGCACGTCCGGCCCGGCCTCGTCAGTCAGCGCGCCGAACGTGTATTCGCGCACGCCAAACGACACGGCGACATCGCGGCCCCACCTCGCCTGCAAGCGCGGCCAGTCCCTCAGTACTGCCTTGACGCGGCCCTCGGTTGCCAGCGCCTCGTCATAACCCGCCGCGATGACTGCGGCGCGCTTATCGCGCCAGGTGCCCGCCGTTTCGATGCAGATGCGGGCGAACTTGTAACGGTCGGCTCCTATCAGCCGCTTGCCCTGCCCCTCAGGGAGTGTTGTCAATGGCTACCTCACTGTAGCGCAGCGACCAGGTCTGCCAATCGTCCGGCGAGGTTAGCCGCTATCCAATGCCCCAGGCCCGGTGGCCCGCTCATGTACCAGGCCGTCGCCACGTCTACCTGCGACCGGACCAGTCCCCACCAGGCGCGGATGTCGGCGAAGTCGGGCGGCTCTGAACCGTCGCCCCTCGCGTACTCGGTGATCACAATCGGCACCCCGCGCAGGTGGTGACGATACAACTCATAGCGGTACGTGGTGTATTGCGTGTAAGCGTCGCGCACCGCCAGCCCCGTGCCCACGCGCACCGGATAGGTGTTGACGCCCCAGATGACGACGATGGGCGCGTCGCGGTAGGCAGGTGCCAGCACGGGCACCCAATCCAACTCTGGCGCGCCCGGATTCCAGACTATCGGCACCAGCGCCCGCACGCCCCGCCCTGCTGCTGTCTGTGCTGCTGCGCGCACCCAATCGCGCGCCCACGTCGCTGAAGGCCATGTACACTCGTTCGCCCCGACTAGTGCATGAGATTGCCGCCCCACTTCATTCACAACCGCGTTTGTGAACTGCTCAGCACTCACAACGGGCGAAAGCGTCATATCAGGGCAGTCCGGCACTCCGGCAGCGCGTAGCAGCACGAACCATCCATTCGCCAGCAGAAGCTCGGCGGTGTAGGGTTCGCCGTACACCAGAGAGGCGGGTTGCCCCGCCCCTCGCACTTGCGCTCCAAAGCGCAGTAATTCGTCTCGATTCGCACCAGGCCCCGCCCACACTCCCGGCAGCGCCCGCACGATGGGGTTCGGCGGCTGCACGCCGCTTGGGTAGCCGGGCAGTTCGATGCAGAATTCTAGCGTCTCCGCCGTGAACGTCACCCACCAGGATGTCCCCTGCCGCACGACAAACCAGCCGAAAGCGTTGCGCGACCAGAGATAGCCCTCGGCGCTGGTGAACTCCGTCACCGCTACCAGACTGCCCGCCGGGATGGGGCTGGACGGGGTGCGCGCGGCGCTGGTGCTCGGTGCGGTGCGCTCGTTGATTGCTGTACCGCCCAGCTTGACGATGCAGTTGCCCTTCTCTGCCGTGGGCCTCGGCGTCGTAGTCGCCGTCGGCGTGGGCAGCGTGACTTCCTGCGTCGGCGTCGGGCTGGCGGGCGGCAGCGTCGCGGTAGGCGTCACCGTCGCCGTCGGCGTGAGGCTGGGCAGCGGCGTGCCAGTCGGCGACGGCACCAGCGGGCGGACGCTGACACGGTAGCTGGCATCATCCACGGTGACAACGAACGAACACCCGGCGAGCAGTAGCG
>JBAZOP010000124.1 GCA_041648665.1 bacterium
GCGAGCTGATTCCAGCTCCTGTCACATCGCGGTTACTCGGTACGTTGGTGCAGCGCGTGGTACGCTGACGCCGCATGGGAACCATGCACCGCGAGGTCCGGGTCGAGTGGCGTCCCGCTTGGTGGGAGCGCGCCACGCCCGCCATCATCGCGGAGGCGGTGCGCAAGATAGGAGCGTACCCGGCCACGCACGTTGAGGTGGCGAGCGACGGGTTGCGCTTCACCCTGTCTGTGCACCCGCTTGACGGCTTAGGTGTGCACGACGTGCGGCTCGCCTGCCTGCGGCGCGAGGTGGACGCGCTCGGCGGGTAGTCGCGCATTATTGATCGCAAGGAGGCAGTGATGTCGAAGGTGACGGCAGGAAACGTGGTCGAGCTGATGGTTGCCCGCTACAGGGAGGACTACGAAGCACGGGGCGTGATGGACGTGGGCGAGGTGGCGCTGGTGCTCGGCGTGAGCGTGGCGACCGTGAAGCGCTTCACCGACACGGGCAAGCTCGCGTGTGCGCGTACTGTAGGGGGGCACCGCAGGTTCACGCCGCAGCAGGTGGCCGACTACCTCAACGCGACCACAAGCGACGCCGTGCTCGTGAACCCGAACAAGTACCCTGTGTACGTGACAGGTGTGGACCTTGCAAGCAAGCCAGGAGACAAGTCGGTGGAGTGCGTCGTGCGCAAGAACGACGACGGCTCCATGACGGTGGAGTCCGTGCGCGCGATGGAGTCGGTTTCCGGCGTCATCACGGACGGAGCGGGGAACATCACCGGGATGGTCGGCAAGCCGCTTGCTGCGCCGATGAGCGAGGACGACGTGGTGGAGTCGCAGCAGTGAAGCGCCACGAGTACAGCGACGGCCTGTTGCTCATCGACGGGGTAGCGGTCGGGGCGTGCAACTACACCGCCGACGCGCTCAAGGCCACGCTCCAGGACGAGCTGCCGAGCGGCCCCATCAGCGCTACGTTCAAGATGGAGTTGGACCCGGACGGGACCAAGACGTGGGACAAGTTCGTGCGGGAAGCCGGGTTGCAACCGATGGAAGCGCCGCTGTTCGACATGGTGTTCTGGCTCGCGCTGGATCCGCGCCGCGGGGTGATGCCGGTCGTCGCGGTGGACGAACTGTCCGAGGTCATCACGGTGTGCAAGCGAGGCGGTGGAAGCCTGGGGCGGGTATGGCGCGGTTGCAGCGTAGAGCTGAAGCAGGACGATGGGCAGCAAGCCTAAGCGGTGCTGGGGCAACGAGGGCAAGGTGCACCACTGCGCCGGGTGCCGATCCGCGCGCCCGCTGTGCCGGTGGATGCGCGCGCTCGTTGCCAAGTACGCCGCCTGTCATTGTGGGGCCTATCATTTCCCCCACCGCTACGGAAGTGGCTTGTGCGGGAAGGCGGGACATGAGAGGCTGAACGAAGTCGTGTGGGGGAGAGGGGAAGGGAGCGGTGGGGAAGCCGGGGCACAAGGACTGGAGGACGCGGCGCTGGCGTGACGGACATGGCACGTGCATCGAGCCGGGGTGCAGCAGCGAGCGGTTCCCGGGGCTCACGCACTGCTACGAGCACGCGAGCAAGGACGCGCTCGCGCTGCTGGTGGAGGACGCGGTGCGCCACGGGTTCAAGCCGGGGCTGCTGCGGGTGCGTCCGTGATCGCGCTGGCGCTGGGGATGGCCGTGCTGATGGTGCTAGCCTACGTGACGAAGGACTGGTGGTTCTGACGCGGGTTGTGGCTGCGCCCGCCCGCGTGCTACGTTGTGCATCCTCAGTGTGCGACTGCTGGAACAGGAGGATGCCCGATACCATGGCACGCAAGCCCATAGTGAAAGCTCAACCGATCAAGCCCCCGGCCCCCACAATGCGCGGCGAGACGCGCGACTGCGCGCTGTCCAAGGTCAAGCCCAACACCTGGAACCCCAACCACATGAACGCCTTTATGCTCAAGAGCTTTGAGCAGGAGCTGCGCGACACCGGGTGGCTCCGCTCCATGCTCATCCTGGTGTGGGGCAAGGACGAGAAGGGCGTCGAGCGCAACATCATCATCGACGGCGAGCACCGCCACAAGGTCGGGCGCAAGGTGGGGTACAAGACGGTGCCGATGACGTTCATCGACGGCATCACGGAGGCCGAGGCTAAGCGGCTCACGCTCAAGATTCGCAAGCAAGGCGAGTACGACGTGGAGGACTTGTCCAAGCTGCTGCAAGAGCCCGACGTGCGCGCCGGGATGGATCTCAACGCATACGCGCTCGCTATCGGTATCGAGGATGTGGAGCTTGGGAGATTGCTCGAACTGCCCGATGTGGGGCCGAGCGGCACACAGCCCGGCACCGTCAAGCGTGCGCCCAAAGTAACGCTGGAGTTCAGCACGGTAGAAAACCGGGACGCTTTCAAGACCTACCTCGCCAAGCTATCCGATGGGGCCAACCTCTCAGCGGGCGACCTTCTGTGCAACAAGCTGCGTTTGCAAGGGACGTGAAGCATGGCAAAGCAGAAGAAACCCAAGCTGCCAAACAGCGAGGAGTGCTTTGTCGATTTTGATTCGCTGAAGCCTCACCCGCGTAATTACAAGACGCACCCTGCTGACCAGATCGAGCATCTTCGGTCGAGCCTCCGGCAGTACGGGTTCTATCGTAGAGTAGTGGTAGCGTGCGACAACACTATTCTGTGCGGGCACGGGCTCGTCGAAGCCGCCAAGGGGCTTGGCTTCAAACAGGTGCCTGCTATCCGCTACTCATTCGGACCGGACGATCCACGGGCGCTGAAGCTGCTAGCGCTGGACAACGAAGTCGGGCGGTTCAGCCTTCAGGACGATAGGGCGCTGTCGGATCTTTTGAGGGACATATCAACAGATATCGACATAGGTGGGTTGTCGGGTACAGGCTACGACGAGAAAATGCTGGCAGCTCTCGTGATGGTGACTCGACCAGCGAGCGAGATTGCCACACTGGACAGAGCGGCCGAGTGGGCAGGCATGCCAGACTTTGACCCAGGCGATGGAACATTCATTCTGACCATCCAATGTCTGAATGAAGAATCGAGAACGGAAGCGATCAAGCTGCTTGGAATTGGAAAGGAAAAGATATCAAAGCAGCGAGGAGGCCGCATCCTTTCGACGTGGTATCCGCCCCGCGAGAAAGACGATCTTATATCGCTGGAGTGGAAGGAGAAAGAGGATGCCTAAGCTCCTCCCTAGCTACCCGGTGTTCATCCCATCAAAGGGTCGTGCAGCTAAGGTACTTACAGCGCGTATGTTCGACAAGATTGGGGTTCCGTTTCAGCTCGTTGTCGAGCCGAACGAAGCTCCAGCTTACGAGAACAAATGGGGAAAGGAGCGCGTGCTGTTGCTGCCCGAAAACAATCGCGGGCTCGTCTATTCACGCAACTGGATCAAAGCTCACTCCACTCAGCTAGGGCATGCACGTCATTGGCAATTTGACGACGACATCGAATACATCAGCCGCCTGCACCACTCAAGGCGGCTGCGTTGTGATGCAAACGTAGCCATCGTAGTGGCAGAAGACTTCAGTGACAGATATGAGAATGTGGCGCTGACGAGTTTCAATTCCGAGTTCTTCGTACCCACTTCTGGAATTATGGCATTGCGGTGGAAGCCTTTTATCCTCAATGCGCGTTGCTACACAGTGTTCCTCGTAAACAATTCGCTTCCGAACACTTGGCGCAACAGGTACAACGAGGATACTGATATGTCCCTCCAGGTGTTGGCAGATGGGTGGTGCACGCTTCTGCTCAATGCTTTCCTGATCAATACTCCGACCACAATGACAGCGCCCGGTGGTCAGATGGTATCGGCTGCTGGTTCGTACCAAGGCGACGGCAGGCTTCACATGGCGCGGGAGCTGGAGCGGTGTTGGCCTGGAGTTGTTACAACACATAGGAAATTCGGCAGACCGCAGCACAAGATCAAGAACAACTGGATGAAGTTCGACACACAGCTCAAGCGCAAAGTCGGATACGTCCCACCAGACAGACCGGACGGATATGGTCTGAAGTTGCATGCGCACTCTCCTCCCAAGAGTGAGTTCTTGCAGCAGATACTCGAAAAGGAATCAGGGCGATGACAGACAATGCTGCGGTAGTCGTTCCGTGGGTATCAGAAAAACAGGTCGAGCTATTCTTGGATGCCTGGAATCTCGACGGAACCAAGCCGGATTGGTTGGTGCTCCAACACGACTCTCAGCGCGAGGGATGTGCAGCAACAAAAAACAAGGCGATAGTCGAAGCCGTTAAACGCGGATACGACGTAGTGGTATCTCTCGACGACGATTGCTATCCGCATGGCGAGGTCAGAACTCTACCCGAGCTGATGGCTGCGCATGTGGAAGCGCTGAAGCCCAAGCGTGTGGAATTGTTCGAGGTAGTGACCGAGCCTGCTTCAAGGGGAACACCGTACGGTGTGCGCTCGCTTGAGATGCCAGTAGCAGCGAGCATGGGGTTCTGGACTGGCGTTGGGGATTACTGCGGGGTTCGGCAGCTAGCAACTGGTGCGCCTCCCATGGACTTCAGACGCAAAACAGTGTTCGCCAATTATTTTCCGCTATGTGGGATGAACCTTGCGTTCCGGCCTAGAGAGTGGTTGCCGTGGTGCAGGTTCATTGATGCGCCTCGCTACGACGACATCTGGATGGGTTGGCTGTGGCAGCGCGAAGCGTATCGAAGGCGTTACTGCTTCAACCTTGCTGGGCCATTGGTTCGCCATGTTAGGCAAAGCAATCCGTGGCGCAACCTCGCAGTGGAAGCCGTTCACTTGGAAGCAAGCGAAACTCTATGGGCGCGCATTGCTGCACACGAATCAGACAACTACGAATCACTGTTTGCGCTACTTCCTCAAAGCGTAGGGGGGAGTGACCGATGAAAGTGTTGGTTACAGGCTCAGAGGGGCTTATCGGTAGCGCGCTGTGCTCGCTATTGGAAAGCTGCGGACACCAAGCAGTGCGACTTGATACACGGTTGGCTGAAGGAGCTGTGTTTCGAGGAGACGTAAGAGACCGCACGCTGGTGCGCAATGCTGTGAGCGGTTGTTCTGGTGTTGTACATCTTGCGGCGGTATCTAGAGTGATCTGGGGAGAGCAAAATCCGGCGCTGTGTCGTTCGGTCAATGAAGGCGGCACTGAAACGGTGCTAGACGAAGCTGTAAGTCGCGCTGGTGCGTGGATGATGTATGCCAGCAGCCGTGAAGTGTATGGCGAATGCCTCCCTGGACTTACGCCAGAAGATGCACCGCGCTTACCCATCAACGTCTATGGTGTGACCAAGGTAACAGGTGAATTGAAGATGGCGGTTGCTCGGTCAAAAGGTGGTCGCACATCGGTTGTTCGCTTTTCCAATGTGTACGGCACTACGAGCGACCATGCCGATCGGGTAACGCCAGCATTCACTCGGGCAGCGGCAGAGGGGCGGGAGCTTCGGCTTGACGGACCTGACCATGTGTTCGACTTCACATACGTGCATGACGTGGTGAAAGGTGTGTTGCTTGCCGTGGAAGCATTGGAAGCTGGAGAGAGTGAGCTTCCAGACATCCACTTCGTTACAGGTCACGGTACTGATATGCGAACTGTGGCAGAACTCGCAGTAGCTTCTGGTGCTCCGGGAGCACGGATTGTCGAAGGCGTTCCACGCAATTACGACGTGGCGCACTTCGTAGGTGACCCGGCGAGAGCGATGGCTGTTCTCGGTTGGAAAGCTGAGCGCTTGGTGGATTGGGGAGTGCCCAAGCTAGTAAGCGCATTCAAGGCGATAGCAAACCCCGCATAATTCCACCATGCATCCCATCCGATGGATCAAGACCTACGTGCTCGGCTTGCTGAGCGACCTGCGCGCGCCGTTCGAGGTTGAGCCTCCCGAGCCCCCGGCGGCGCCGCTGCCCCCGCGCATCCCGCCCGAGGCGTTGGCGATGGCGACGCCTCCCCCCGCGTTAGACCGGGTTAACGTGGCAGCTAAGCCGCTGCGTGGTAGCCTGCGGGACAGGATGCGGAAGGCGAGGTAGCGACATGGCAGAGCAGGAGCGAGACGAGCAGGGACGGTTCGCTAGCGGCGGCGGTGGTGGAAGTGGGTTTTCTGGGCGTCTTGGCAAGGGTGTGAAGGAACCGGACAGCGCTGGCTCTGCGTCGAACGCTGCACACCAAGCATCCAATACCGCGTTTAGCGCACAGGACGCCAGCAGTCACCAAGCCGCCGCAGATATGCATCGGGAGGCTGCTGAGATGCACCGGGTCGAGGCTTACCACCACGAGGATAACGGCAATAAGAAGTACGCGAAGAGTTCGGAGGATACCGCCAAGTATCACGATCGGAAGGCAAAGAACCATGAGGATGCAGTGAAGACCGGGCACTATCGAGATGCCGAAGCGATTCGGTTGAAGCTCGGTGTGCAAGGTTCCAGGGACAATCCTATCAGGCAGCACAACCTCAAGTCTTGGGCTGAGCGCAAGACTCGCTAGCTTCCCGCTCCCCGCGCGCGCTACAATGCGCGCATGCCGTCCGCAGCCGTCATCCCCATCACGCAAGGCCAGTCTGGAGCCACCTTCGTTCCCCAGAAGAACTGGGGCTTCAGCGAGGCCAGCCTCACGTTCCAGGCCACCAAGCTTGTCACGTCCGACCGCTACGCGGACCTGGAGCGCCGATCGCACTACTACACTTGCCAACAGAACGACGCGAAACGTTACGACTTCGACGGGCGCAACGTCAAGCCGGGGCCGTGGACGATGCAGCAGC
>JBAZOP010000125.1 GCA_041648665.1 bacterium
CGGCGATCTCGAGGCGCGCCGCGCCGAGGTGGAGAAGCTGCGCGCCGGCTTCGAGGCCGCCTTTACGACCTATCGCGAGCTGCTCGCCGCCGGCTGGCCGCGCGAACTCGCCCGCACGGTCCTGCCGCTCTCCACCTACAGCCATATGTTCGCGAAGGTCGATCTCCGCAACCTCTTCGGCTTTCTCGATCTGCGCCTCGACGCGCACGCGCAATACGAAATCCGTCAATACGCGGCGGCCATTATTAGCCTGATCGAACCAATCGCGCCAATCGCCGTGTCAGCTTGGAGGGCTTCAAGTGCTGACAAATGATTACATCGCAGGGCTATTTGACGGCGAGGGGTATTTCACAATGAGGCGCGTTAAAGGAGGGTCTGTGAGGACGGTGAGGGAGTGGCGATTCCAGTGCTACGCGCATATCGTCATGCGCGAATTATGGGTTCTTGAGGATATTGTTTCGTCCCTTGGGTATGGGTGGGCGCGGCCATATTCATGCGCGACGGACATTCATTCGTCTTATGGCTATCTCGGGATTACCGGTGATGGTCTGTTCAAATTTTGCGATGATATCGGGCCGCTGTTGCGTTTGAAGCGCCGGCAGGCGTCACTTGTCAAGGAAGTGTGCGTCATGAAACGCCGCACCAGAAACCAGCCAATCGCGGACGCCGATTACGACAGACAGGTTGGTATATGGGAGGAGTTGCGCGAGCTCAACAAACGAGGGTGTGACAAACCTAGAGAGGCGCAATCTCATGCGGCATGACGCTAAAATCCGGGTCTACGCCGAGGCGATGCTCGAATTGATCCGCCCGATTGTCCCTGTCGCCGTTGCAGCGTGGGAGGAAAATCACGCATGAGCATCAAAATCACCACAGGCACACAACGCCAAGCCCTCCAATCCGTCATGCGCTGCATACGCGACCGCAAGGCTGTTCCGAAAGGCGAGGCGGATTTCGTGCTCGCTCAACTAGAAGCGCTAGATGATCGGCTGCGGCGTTTCCAAGAAACAGAATACGCGAGAGAGCGGCAGAGGGAAGCGCGTGACGCGGCGGAAGTCATGGGAGGTGGGGATTGATCGCCTCCCCCACTCTCCCCCATTCGATCGATAGCGAGGATGCGGCGTGACGAGACCTCTTGCGCTCGATCTTTTCTGCTGCGCTTATTGTGGGACGCCGCTTGTTGGGCGGTCGGACAAAATATTCTGTTCGACAGTCTGTGCTCAGCGATCTGCACGCAAGGTGCCAAAAGAGCGGTCGTGCCGATTTTGTTCGGCAGTATTCAAGGTCATCACTCGCGGTGATGCGAACCGTCAATATTGTTCGCTGTCGTGCTCCCGAAAAGCAACCGAGAAGAAAACCGCTTTATGGAGAGCGGATCATCCAGACGCGATGAAAAAATACAATGGCAATCGCGTTACGAAAAATCCCAGCGCTTACGCTGATGAAAAGCGTAATCAGCGGCGAAGGATCATCGCGGCGTTGGGCGGGAAATGCGTCGTTTGTGGAGTCGATAACATCAATTGGCTGCATATTGATTACATCCCGACAACAAGGGGGAAGCCGCTTCGCCATCCGCGTCATGCGAAATGGGTTCTCGCTCATATTGAGGATTTTCGTCTTCTATGCGCGAATCACCATTACGAACTCACATTAACGGGACGAATTGAGGGAACGGGGATCACACAATGACGCGCCCTTTGGCATTGGACCTATTCTCAGGGGCTGGCGGCGCCGGCATGGGATTGCATCTCGCCGGGTTCGACGTGATTGGCGTCGATATCGTTCCGCGCCCGCGCTACCCGTTTCGGTTCGTCCAGGCAGACGCATTGCGCCCGCCATTCAATCTTTCGCGCTTTGACCTGATATGGGCAAGCCCACCTTGTCAAGCGCACTCCGCCATGCGGACGATGCACAATGCGCGCGAGCACGCAGACCATATTCCCGCCACCAGGAAAATGCTTCGTGCGTCTGGCGCACTCTACATCATAGAGAATGTCGTCGGGGCTCCGCTCGAAAATCCGATCATGCTTTGCGGGACGATGTTCGGGCTCGGCGTCGAAGACGCGGAACTTCGGCGCCATCGAATTTTCGAAACCAACTTCCCCATCCTAGCGCCGGAGTGTCAGCACGGTTTGCGCGCCGCCACCCTCGGTGTTTACGGCGGCCATGTGCGCAATCGCAAGCGTCGAACCATTGGCGTTTACGGAGAGGGCTTCCGAGACATCCGGCGCAAGATGGATCGCGGCGTCGAAGATTTCTCCATCGAACAAGGGCGCGTCGCCATGGGTATCGACTGGATGACGACGGCGGAAATGTCACAGGCGATCCCACCGGCTTACAGCGAATATCTAGGCCGATGGGCGATCTCCGCTCTTCAAGAAAGGGCTGCGGCGTGAGCAACATATTCGACCGCCTATCGACAAGCTCTCCAATCAATAGGGGCGCTGGTGTCGCCGTTGGCGCGCGCGGCGTCCATTACGAGCCGAAACTCGACAACTCGCGAGTGACGCTCGATGCTCCCCCGCGTATGCGGCCTGTGCCCCATGACGCTCCCGATCTTATCGGCCTGCAATTCGGGAGGTTCCGCGTCGTCGGATTATCGGCGGAACTGAATGGCCGATGGGTTGTCCGATGCGTGTGCGGGAAATACGAGTTTCGAACGGCGCGGGCGATCCGAGGCGAGCACGCTGAACTCGACAAGTGCTCTTACTGCCAGCATTTGGACCATCTGAAATACCACGATCATGTCCAGCAGTTCGGCGCCGCGCGCGCTTCGGCGATGCAGAACGAGGATCGTGCGCGAAGCATGGCGGCGAAATGATCTACGCCAAAAATAAACCGGGCAAAGAGCGCATGTTTTACTTGCGCGCGTTCGCGACGCTTGCGAAATATAGGCGGAGCGAACGCAGCATTGCGAGTGCCACGCCGCTCCTGACCACCACGTTGAAGGAACCAACCCGATGGCTGAACACGGCGATACCACGCCTTCGCGCGTCCGCGCAACTCCCCCCTCCTACCCCGAGATTTCCGACGCCGTTGTCGAGGCGGCTGCACTGGTCATTGTTGACCACTGGCTAATGACGAAATCTCTTGGCGGGATTTGCTACGTCGATCGTCGAGACACACTAGTTTGCGCAAAGGCCGCCATTTCCGCCGCCATCCTCGCTGACCGCGAGTCCTCTCGCGCCGAGGTAGGCCGCCTCACGCAAGAGCGCGACGCTGCCCTCTCCGCCGCGTCTACCGCCGAGGAAGTGCTCGCGAAGACGATCGCGTCTATCCCGGTGGCGATGACGGCTGCCGCGGAGAAGGAGCGCGAGGCGTGCGCGAAGATAATCGACGAGCAAGCGCCGTTTCTGAACGGCACGGTTAGCAGTGCTGTTTGCGCGTCGCTCTCCGCCGCCATTCGCAACCGTAGGGAGGCGAAGTGATGGCGTCTCTCCCGATCGTCGAAACAGAGCGCGCTCTGACGCCTTCGGAGCGCAAGGCGATATTCGGCGCGCAAGTCCCGAAAAAGCGCACAGGCCATGCAGCCGAGCCCGGCACGGGGCCTTCTGGTGAGACGTGCCAGTCATGCGCGCATCTGTGCCGGCAGAGATGGGCGAAGGTCTATCTTAAATGCGATCTCATGCGCGCGCGGTGGACGGGCGGCGCCGGAACCGACGTCAAGGCGCGCGACGCCGCTTGCTCGAAATGGGAGGCTGGCGAATGAAGCCATCCGACATTCAGACCGTCGCCGAGTTCATCGCGACCGAAATTGCCGCGAGAGAATGGTCTGGCACTCGGCCATACATCGCCAAGGCAAAGACCGCTGAAGCCGCTTTCGAGCGCATCGTCGAAGAGCTTACCCGTCTACAGTCCAGCGTCCCCTGTTCCGCGTCTGCGTCAGTCAATGGCAACCGCGAGACGGGGGAGACGGATGGGCCGGCCAAGTAATCAAAGTCCGTTTTGTGGACAACGCCAGAGAAATCGTTGCGCCAAAGGAAATAGCGCGGCACAAATAGCGAACGCGCGTCGTGTGGGGACACGGCCGCGCGTTCTGACCGAACATCCTAATGCACAGGAGGAACGGCTTTGAAACTGTATACTATAAGCGCGCCTATCCGCCAAGTAGCCCCCCCCCAATATGGGAGGGATGGCTATATGAGCGATCTCCCGAGCAATTGGATGCCGATCGGCGCCGCCGCGAACGTGGTGGCCAAGAAGGCGGGCATGGCGATGGACCCGCGTTTTAGGCACCTCGTCATGTCCCTGTATGAACTCGGTCCGCGGCCTATTGGCGAGCTTATCTCAGAAATCGCCGCTGCCCACTCAATCGAGGCGTCTATCTCAGAATGCCTCGAGCGTTATGCGCGTCTCGATTCGTCACTTGTTGCGTCGGTTGGCGCCTCCGAATGGCCCGCTGTCCACAGTGTCGGGGGAAGCGATGGCGAGAATTAGAAGCATCCATCCGGGTCTGTTTACCGATGAAGCGTTTATGACGCTAACAGTCGAAAGCCCAGCTTCTATAGCTCTGATGATTGGTCTATGGGTTGAGGCCGACGATTCTGGGACGTTTGAATGGAAGCCTTTGACGCTCAAGGCGCGCATTCTGCCAGCGGCAGACGGGAGCATTAATAATCTTCTCGACGCGATTGAAGGCGTTGGGATGGTTCGTAAGTTCGACATCGAAGGGAGAACATTCGGCGTCATTCGAAATTTTGTAAAATACCAGCGGCCCAAAAAGCCAAAGGATATCCACCCGTTCACGATCGAATCTAGAGTGTTCGCCGGTTTCGATAAAGACGGGAGGCGCCCGCATTCGGAAGTAGGCAGGCCGCCAAACGATGAGAGTTCGGAGTTGATTACGGCCGAGTTCGGAACTGGTTCGGAAAATCGTCGGCAGAGGAAGGAGGAAGGAGGTAGGAGTATTATTCCTGTTTCTCTCCCTTCGGTCGAGAAACAGGCCGAGCCGATCCAAGCAAGCGCGCTCGACGAAGACCCGAAGGATGTCCTTTTCGGCGAAACTATCGATTGGCTTGCGGAGACGACTGGGCGCGGAAAGCCGGCGCTTCGATCAGCGATCGGACAATTGCTCAAACTCGCCGGCGGGGATGCCCATGCCGGCTTCGTGCTCGGAGTGATCCGAGACGCCAAGCGAGCCAACAAGGCCGACCCGATCTCATGGGCCATGGCGATTGTGAAGGCCCGCGACCGCCCCCAACAGCGAGGCCAGACGGCTCCGCCGCCGCAGATTTCGTCAGCGTTCCGACTTTCCAAACCTGCGGCGAGGGCGGGATGAGATCGGCCGAGCAAATCCTTTCCGAGGCGGGGATCATTCTCCGCAACCAGCGCGGCGGAAACCAGAAATGCCTATGCCCGAAATGTTCACAAGGGCGGAAAAACAAACACGATAGGCCATTATCTGTCTTCATCGGCAAAGACGGTGTGAAGTTCTTCTGCCACCACTGCGGGTATAGAGGAGGATCATCATATGGCGACGCTACTTATCAACAGACCGCACAAAAAATCCAAAGAAAAGATACTTACTCCCATCGGCTCCGTGCGGCTGCGCGAGAATGGCGATGCTGAGCTTATTCGCAGAATTTTGGACTACAATCCTGAAACTGGCGAATTCCGCTGGAAACCGCGCGCCGTTGAAATGTTTGAAAATGGTGCTCAGACGGCCGCACAAAGCTGCGCGATTTGGAATGCGCGTTACGCTGGTAAGGTCGCTGGTTGTATGAATAATAACGGATATTTAGTGGTCAGAATATCACGTCGCTGCTATTTCGCACATCGCATTGCATGGTTGATCGTGACTGGAGAATGGCCGAATGGAGATGTAGACCATAAAAACCTTGATAAGTCAGATAACCGATGGAACAATCTTCGAGAGGCGACGCGTTCGCAGAACTTAGCAAACAAGCGCACTCCATCCAGCAACACGAGCGGGTATAAGGGCGTTCATTGGAATAGACAAATTGGCAAATGGCAAGCGCAAATCAGAGTCAAAGGAAAGGGTATTTATCTCGGTGTTTTTAACACAATCGATGCTGCGTCATCAGCCTATGAGAATGCCGCGCTGATGTATTTTGGTGAATTCGCGAGAATTGCATAATGACGATGAACCCACTCAGCATGGCGGCGGCCAAATGGTTTGAGCAACGCGGGATAAGTCTTGATCTTGTGGCGAGGCTCGGAGTCTTCACCGGGCTGCGGCGGCAGAATGGCGATGAAAGCGAAGTCGTGCCAGACGCGAACGGGAACATAATCGTTTTCCCGTATGTCGATGGCGGGCGCATGGTCGGGGCAAAATAT
>JBAZOP010000126.1 GCA_041648665.1 bacterium
GCTCGTGATCATCCACGTCCTCTACGCCACGCGCGGCAATTCCTTCATCGGCCCCAAGATATCGTACATAGTCGCCTATCTGCTCATGGGCGCGCCGCTCCTGGTGCTCTGGAGGAGGCGCCGCCCCCTGGATTTCTTCGTGCTCGACGCCAAGGATCTGATGCGCGCGCTCAAGGAATTCGCGCTCGTCTCTCTCGTGATATTTCCGCCGTTTCTCATCGCAGCGCACGGCTGGCAGATCCTCGTCGAGGGATACAGCGGTTTTTCCCCTGTCGGCTTTCCTCGCTTTGCGAACATGATGCTCGTGCAACTCATCCTCGTCGCCCTGCCCGAGGAGTTCTTTTTCCGGGGCTATCTGCAGTCCGCGATGAACGGGATATTCCCTAAGAAGCGGCGGTTCCTGGGCGCGCAGTTCGGGTGGGGCCTCATAGTCACAGCCCTGGTCTTCGCCTTCGCGCACACGATCGTCACCTACCAGTGGTGGCACTTCGCGATTTTCTTCCCTGCGCTCGTGTTCGGCTGGATGCGCGAGCGCACGGGCAACATTCTCGCGCCCACGCTCTTCCACGCTGCATCGAACCTCATCATGGATTGGTTCGTTAGGTGCTACGTCTGAAGTAATCGCACCATTTCGAGACCGGACATTCGACGCACTTCGGTTTCCGCGCCGTGCATATCGTGCGTCCGTGGTGGATGAGCCAGAAGTGCGCGGCTCCGAGGATGCGCTGCGGGATGATCTTCGTGAGCGCGCGCTCCACCTGTTCCGGCGTCTTTCCCTTGCCGATGCCGATCCTGTTTGCAACCCGGAATACGTGCGTGTCCACCGGCATCGCAGGCGCGCCGAACGATTTGATGAGGACCACATTTGCGGTCTTACGCCCCACACCCGCGAGGCCGGTGAGTTCATCGCGCTGAGCCGGGACCTTTCCGTCGAAGCGCTCTATGAGAGCGCGCGCGGCGGCTATGATGTTCTTCGCCTTGGCCTGATGCAGGCCGACCGACTTTATTATCCTGCGCACCTCGGCAGGCCTTGCCTTCGCGAGCGCCGCAGCTGAGGGGTATCGCCTGAACAGGGCGGGGGTCACGAGATCGACCTGGGCGTCCGTGGTCTGGGCCGAGAGTATTGTCCCGATCAGGGTGCGAAAGGGATTGTTCCTCTTCGCCCACGGCCTCTCCCCTCGCGGATAACGGCCCTTTAAAGCACCCAGGATCGCCGGCACCCTATCCTTTTGCATTATGCCCTCCTTCTTTGCTCCATAAGCTTTAAACTTATCTATCTAAAATATCTATGGAAATCAAAATGACAATGTCGTATAAGGCCACGAATTGAGACAAGGTTCATGGCTTCGCGGATGTTAGAGAGGGGATGATGACATGCGTGCACAGGCGACCAATCTCTCGACTTTCCTTCAGGCGACAAACCACTTTATGCGGGATAACGGGATATTTCAGATCCCGGTTTCATGGAACAGCGATTCGTTGATCTACGGGCTCGTGGGTACGCGTATAAAATTGCCGGAGAAGATGGTCTTCATGGGCACGGAAATCCCGGGGAAGGAGTTCATGGCCTTCCTGCCCGTGGTTGAAAGGCCTGCGGCGGATGTCCTTGAGCGGAGCTCTGTCAGGGGGCAGAGGGACCTGATCTCTCAGTGGTGGTCGGTTCAGAAGTGCGCCAACGGAATGCTTTTGGAGATGAAGGAACTCGGGGAACCCAGACAGAGGGCCCTGGAGATGAGGAAGAAGGGGGAAGAGGCGGAAAGGGATGGCCAGAACGTCGACGCGGCATGGGCGTTCCTCAAATCTGCGGTGATTCTCTACAAACTCGGCATGTCCAGGGACACGGTCGCAGTCGAGTTCTTTGGCTCCGCCAGAAATTTCAAGGCTGCGGCGTTCCACCCGTCGTCGGCCATTCTTTATGAATCCGCGTTCAACTCGATCTCTTCCGACGAGTATGCGGTCGCCGCAGCGGAGCAGTGGCTCTTGTCGGTGCAGCAGGAGGCGGACCCCGCTACAAAGCGTTTTCGGATCAACCGCGGGCTCATCTATGCTGCGCACAGGCCCTACGGAGATGTCTACTGGGATCTCTTGAGGGAATCGGGAGAGATGCACAAGAGGGCCGGCAAATACTTCGCCGCCGGGGCGGACTATATGAGGGCCGCGTGGTCGGTGGTTCAACGCGGGACGCCGAACAAGCAGCAATGGATGAACATCTCGCTGTTGTTGACCTCCGCTGCGGAGGTCTTCGAGGCAAAAGAGAACGATACGTTGGCGCCGAAGGTCCGAGGGCTGTTGGATATCGCTTTGGAATTAGCGGAGGGCATATGACGACCTTTGGTTCTTTTGTACATCTCAACCTTCGAATGCCGGCTTCGGTCTTTATGGATTACGTGCCGAATGGGGCCAGGATATGGCCCAGCGATCTCATTCGGAGGGGGGAGGCTGTGAATGCCGGAGGACGTCGGGATTTCCTAGGCGAGTGGTGGTCTTTGCAGAGCGGAATCAACTCGGCGTTGGATGAAGGCCGCGGACGCAAGCTCAGTCTCTTTTATGATGACGCCAAGGATGCGTTCAGGAGGGGGGAGGAAGAGCTGCGAAATGGCAAAGGGCCTGCTGTTGCCAGGTTTGATTTTCTCAAGTCCGCAGTCCTCTTCGCTTGCGCAGGCGAGAGGGGCATTTTTCTTATGCGTGCCCTGAGCGAAGCGGCATCAGCCAACGCAGACCAGCCCATGCGGCCGGCTGCGGCTGCGATCTTATATGAGGAGGTCTTTCGCCTCAGTCACAGGCCCAATGATGCTGCTTCAGCGGCGTCCTATTGGCTCGAGTCGGTGATGCAAGACCGTGACGAGAGCACTCTGGGTTTCAGGGCCGCAAGGGGGTTGTCGCTTGCGTCTCAGGGCTCGTCCGAGGAGATAAGTAGAGAGCTCCTCAGTATCTGCGCATCACTGCCCTGACCACTCCGCCTAGAGTCAGTTCCCCCTCGGGCCTTATCACCGGATACTTCGCATTCGCAGGGACGAGTTCCACCTCATCGCCCGCGCGCCTGTAGTATTTGAGCGTCCAGTCGCCATCCACGCAGCCCAGCACTATGTCGCCCGACTTCGGCTCCACCCCGCGCTCGACGATGACGAGGTCTCCCTCGTGTATGCCCGCGTCGATCATCGAGTCGCCCGAGACCTTGAGGAGGAATGAGGCCTCGGGCTTGTCGATGAGGAATTCGTCGAGCGAGAGCGTGTCTATGAGCACCTCCTCGGCCGGGGAGGGGAAACCGGCCTGCACATAGCCCATGAGCGGGATGCCCAGCCTCTCGCTTTTCGGTGTGAGCCTGCCTGCGTCGTCTTTCTCTACGTAGCCTTCGTCGATGAGTTTCTTCGCCATGCGGAAGGCGGCGTTCTTGGAGTTGTAGCCGAAGATGCGGCACATCTCGGAATACGTGGGCAGCCGCCGGTTCATGCGCCAGAATCGGCGGAGCACGTCGAGCTTGTCGTCTTCTATCGGTTTTATGTAGTTGCCCATACGCGCTGTCTCTCCCTTGCCATGCTCCGGATGCCCAGGGGGTAGGTCCTTGTGTTGTATATATATGAATAGCGCAGTTGAGGGCTGCCTTTGAGCATCTTCATAAACCTTAATAATAACAACATATTGACCTCCATGGCGGCTCTATTGCCGACCGACTCTCAAGGTAAGTGAACGCCCGTTCACTTGTCAATCAGGAAAATTAAAAAGGGGTTAGTCGAACAACAATCAGAAGAGATTCGCCCTGAAGGAGAGGCCGAATATGAAGTCCTCTGCATCAGGGAAGTGATGAAGGTCGATGCCGGCGCCCAGGCGATGGTCCTTGATGTAGAAGCCGGCAGAGGCGCCCCAGCCGTTTTCATATCCGCTCTCGCGCGTCTTTGGGTCGTTTTTTTCGTAGCGGCCCGAATATCCACAGGACAGCTCGATGTCCGAGAACTCCTCTTCGGCCGCCTTCCGCCACGACCAGGCAAACGTCGCATAGCCGGAGGGGATGACGACCAGGGAACCGTCTTTGAAGAAGAATCCGGCCTTCGCATCTGTCCGAATCCCTGCTGAGAAGAGTCTTGTCGCGTTGGCGTCGGTCCAGAGGCCCTTGCTCAGCATCGCGCTTAAGTCGATGAGGGCTGCGCCGTCCCACGACCCCTGGACGATCCTCGACATGCCTTGCATCCCGATCCCCATCTGGGGCCGCCACCGGAGCGCGTCCTCCATCTGCATCGCCTTTTTCTTCTCCAGCATCTGCCTGTACTCGTCGAAGTTGTTTTTGTACCTGGCCGACAGGGCGCGCGCCGAGTCCCTGAGCGAATCGGGCAGCGTGGGGTCCCTGGCTATGTCGTCGAGCTTTGCGAGTTTCCAGGGGTATTCGAAGAGGTCCTCGCCCTTGTAGGCGCTGATGGCGGGCAAAAGATACGCAAGGACCAGGACGTCCTCCTCTGCGTTGAAGATGTCCAGTAGCTTCCCGATGCTTCCCTGCCAGCCCGACTTCGACTCCTTGAGGAAGTAGGCGGCGGCCTTCCTGAGCTTGAGGCTCTCCTGGTCCGTGAGGGCCGCCTCCAGGAACTCCTGCTCCGCCTCCTCGCCGTGGAGGAGCAAAAGCATCAGTGTCCTGATCCGCGCGTCTTCGCTGCTGCCCGGATCGCTGTCCTCGAAGTCGGGGGCGCCGTCCATGATCCTGCGGATTCCTGCGGCCTCCAGGAAATCCTGGCCGTATCTGAGCGCGCCGGTGGTCACGACAGCGCTCAGCGCGCTGTGCGCCGATTCAACCTCCAGGTACCTCAGGCACTGCGCAAGCTCAGCCATCTCCTCCATGTCGCTTTGGCCCTCGGCCGCCGCGCGCCCGACCATGGGCTTGAGCATCTCGAAGACCTCTTTGTGATCTGCGCCGTTTGCAACGATAGCGGTCTTGAGGAGCCTCAGCGCATCGGTGCGCGCGCTTGAATCTTCGGATCCCAGGCGCTCCCTGGCCTCGCCCACTATCTCGGCGTGCAGGTCAGGGTTCTTCCCCAGCGCCTTGAGGTATTCGAGCTTCGTGTAATTTTTGTCGGAGAGTTTTTCCCTCCAATCGAAGATGATCTGGAGAGGGTCCTGGGAGGCTAGAATCCCCGGAATCTGTTCGCCAACATGTCCCATCTGCACGATCTCGACGCCGCTGCGCTTTATGTTCGGGCCCACCACGAGAACGCGGGGAGCGCTGCCTGTGCCGAAGTATTCGCTGCTCTCGGGATTCTGATCGACCCTGATGAATTTGTATAAGCCGTCACCCCTGGCTGCCTCCTCCTCGAACCAGGCGGAGAGCTCCTCGGAATGGCCCCTGGATCCTGCGATGAGCACCACGGCCTGCTCGCCGAAGCGGAGCGATTCCACGGCCTTCATCAGCTCTTCGTGCGAGGGGACGACCTCGACCGATTTTGGAAAGTACGGCAACGCGGCCTCGTTGCCCGCGAGGTCGAGGTCGCGGCTGCCGGCCTTGGAGTACATGACCGCGAGCGGATTGGACTGGTTCATGTCGTATACGGCGCGCTCGCGTATGGTGAGCACGCCGTCGCGGTTCTGGTCTGCGCGTTCCAGGTCGGCGCCGTAGAAATATTTCAGCCCGTTGAAGGCGATCGAGAAGGGGGGCGATGAGCCGTAGAAGAAATCGGGCTGAAAAGCGGAAGCGTCCGGCTGCATCGAGCGGGCGAAGCTGCCGGAGAAGCAGCCGCCCATGATTATCGACACGTGCGGCCTATCGCCGCGCGCGAGGTTCTCCTCGAAGAGTTTTGCGATGTCGGGGCCGTCGACGAAGTCCTTGCCCAGGTTCATCCTTGGGCCGCTGTAGCCGTGGCCGAACTGGACGAGCTGGAGCATCCCGCCGGAACCGTGGTGCCTGATCAGCCTGCCCGTGGTATCGAGAAACTCCTTTTTCGATATCGTGGTCTCGCTGATGATCCCGTCGACCGGCTCCGGCGTCTCGGCCACGACCAAGGCGTGCCCGGGATAGGAATCCACCGCTGCCCACAGGGTGTGATAGTGGCGCAGCTCCATATCGCCGCCGGCGAGGATCACTGTGATCTTCGTGTCTGCCATCGGTAGCCTTTTATTGATCCCACTCCTGTATCGGCGGCCCTGGATATTTGTTGCTAATATGGCTCGTCTGTATCGATTTTTTAAAAATTCAGATTATTTCCAGTTATTTCAATATGTTAGATAGAAGCAGGATGTCTTCTGAAAGACATGGTCATGATGGCCGCGAGTATTGCGGAACTCGCCAGCCCGAGTTTCCA
>JBAZOP010000127.1 GCA_041648665.1 bacterium
GGCAGCCTCACGATGAAAGAGCTCCCCTGGCCCGGCGTGGAGCGCACCTCGATGTTGCCGCCGAAGTGATCCACGATCTTCTTGACGTATGACAGGCCCAGGCCGATCCCCTCCACGTTGCCGGTGAAGTACTTCTCGATCTGGAAGAACTTGTCGAAGATCCTGTCGCGGTATTCCGGAGGGATCCCGATGCCGTTGTCCGAGAACTCCATCACGATCCTGCTGTCTACGCGCGCGCAGCGGACCTCCGCGATCGCGGGTTTGCTCATGTTGAACTTGAGCCCGTTGTCCATGAGCTGGCGAGAGATCAGCTCCATGTACTGCTTGTTGAAAGAGATCGGCGAGGCGCCGGCGTCGACCGATATCCGGACCTCGGGCTCTTTTTCGGAATACGAATCCTTGACCGAGGCCGCTATCTCGCCCAGGAAAGCGGGCAGGTCTATCTCCTCTTTCGCCGCGGAGAGGTTTTCGTTCTCGATCGTCACAAAGCCGACCAGTTCCTCGATCACCGCGGCGAGCTTGGCCACCTGTTTGGACATCGCCTCCATCTGGCGCTTCTGCTTGTCCGACATCTCGCCGAGCAACCCGTCCTTCATGAGCGAGATGTTCGACTTGAGTACGGTCACCGGTGTGTTGAGCTTGTGCGAGATCAAGGCGAGGAAGTCCCGTTTGGAGCCCTCCTCGGCCCGATCCTCGGTGATGTCGCGCAGGCTCATGGCGATCTGCGCCGTACTTCCCTCTTCGTCCTGGATCGGGATGAGGATGGCGATGAGATAGAGCTCGCCCGCATGGTCGCTCTCGCGCCTGTTCAGCTCGAACGCGGCGTGTTCGATGGAAGAGATGTCGGTCACCTTTTCGATCGGGACGGAGGCGTCGAAGTGCGCCTGCACGTGCTCCCAGAAGGGGCCGGGCGACGGCAGCGCGAGGAGGTTTTCCGCCGCCCTGTTGAACTGCAGCACTTTCCAGTTCGGATCGAAGATGACTATGCCGTCCGACATCTGCGAGAAGCAGGCCTCGAACATCCATCGCTCCTGCTTGAGCTTGGAGAGCATTCCGGAGAGCGAGCCCTCCATGTCGCGAAAAGCGCGGGCGAGGACGCCGAGCTCGTCGTCTGCGTCGGCTCCCGGCGGCGGCACGCTGAGGTCTCCGTCGGCGATCCTGCGCGAACTCTCGGCCAGGCGCTTCACCGGCCTGGCTATCCGGGAGGAGACCAGCAGTATCAACGCCGTTACGGCGATGATGCCGGCTATGGCTATGAACAGTATGTTCCTGTGGAGCCGCACGATCTCCGCGAGGAGCTCCCGTTCGGGGAATTCTATCCCCAGCGACCAGCCGGTTTCCCGTATGGGTCCGTAGGCGATCCATACAGGTTGTTTCGTGAGCGGATTGACCATGGGTATGTAGCCGCTCTCCCCGGCCATCATCTTTTTTCCGAGCCGCGCAAAGTCGTCGCTCGCTAGCTCCTTCGCAGCATCGAGGATGGTGCGCTTGAGATTCCAGTTCTCGTCGGGCACGGTGAGAAAACGCCCCTCCTTGCTGATGAGGAAGGCCCTGCCGCTGGCGGCGACCTTTATCTTCTCGATCTCATCGGTAAGCTCCTCGAGCGCCACATCTATTGTCGCGACGCCCCAGAACCGGCCGTCACGGAAAAAGGGCTGGGAGTATGTGGTCATGGGGAGGTCGCCGCCGCCCACGTCTATGTAGGGCTCGCTCCATCGCGGTTTTCCCGATTCTTCCGGTATCGTGAACCACTCCCACTTCGGGTAGTTGTAGGATTCGTCTGAAAGATCCTTGAACTCCAACCCCTCCTTGCCCCTGTAGAGGTAAGGCGCAACGAGGCGCTGCTCCTTCGAGAAGCTGTCGGGCGCGAACGCGATTGTGGAGCCGAAAGCGGCGGGGTAGGACTGGAGGGTCTTCTCGATCAGCGCATTGACCTGTTCGACGGAGGTGGGGCGCATGGCCTCGACCGAAGCCGCCAGTCCTTTGGCGATGACGGTCAGCGACGAGATCTCGCCGTCGAGCCGCCACGTGTAGGCCTTCACCATGTTCTCGGCGCGCGCGGCTATCTGCTCTTCAAGCGCCTTCCCGCTCGTGACGTAGCTGAATGAGATGCCTGCGACGAAGACGGCGATCACCGGAACGAGGGTTGAGAAGAGGAGCTTGTCCCTTATCCGCATGCGGGCATTTTAGTGTTGAATGAGCCATGCGGCAATATCAAATTTGAGAGAATTTCACGGCGTCATCCGCGAGCCTGCGGGCCAGTTCTGAGAACGGCGCGTCGAATTCCATCTCTTTCCAGTCGGCGGCGATCGTGGAAAGCCAGGATGCGAGCCAAAGCCATCCTCTCGGGTCGAGCCCCTCCTTGAAAGCGTACCAGACCAAGCGCTGCCTATCCGCGACGGCATCTATCGGCTCGTTGCGATCGGCGTACATTTGGGAGGATGTGAGCATGAGCTCCGCCATTATGGAGTTCACTTTGTCTTCATAGTACCAGGCGTTCCATATGCTTCGATTCAGGCGAAATCGGTCGATCCTGCCGGAGTCGTGGTATGTCTTTATGGAATCGAGCCACGCCCTTATCGCCGGCTCACGGTACTCCGGCACGCTCGATGCGAGCGTGTGAGCAAGACCGGGTTCTTTCTCGATTGTGACTTCGATGATGTGAGCTGCGGATTCCGCCAGCATCGCTTCCTTGTCGAATTCCGCCATTCGATCGAGGGACTCCGAGGCGAGGAAGAGAAGCCTCGCCTTGCGGACGGGGTTGTTGTCGTTGGCGGGATTTACCGCCGCTTCGAGGCGCTCTAGGAATCGGTTCTCATGGACCTCTCTCTTGAAGATCGTCGCCGGGGGTCGATAATCTTTCGGGTCATCGCTGTTTGCGATCTTCTCTATCTCCTCGGCTCTCAACGGAGAAATGAGCGAGACTGCCGCCATGGAATTGATCGCGTGCTGGAGCGAACGCTGCGCTTCGGAGAGCATGCCCGCCTGCTCGTAACTGTCTCCAGGGCGGGTCGCAGGATCGAACGGATGGATGCCCTTGAACGTGAAGTTCGTTGAAAAACCGGGGATGGCCACCATCGGCGACATGCGGTACCGCTGTGCCTGACTCGGATTCTCGAAGTAGAGCGAAGTATTGGACCATTGCGGCATCGTGCAGACGCCCGACATGGACATGAGCGAACCGAGCCCGATTGAGAAATCCGCCAATTGTGCCTGACTCAGGGGCATCCTTGTATTCCTCTCATCTCTTCTTCGGCACGGCGAGCTTTCTGTTGCTAGGAAATTTGTGAGCGGAGGAGAAATCGCCCTTGGATACAACTGGTTGATATCATTAGTTAATAGCGCTGAGTCGGTTTGGCCTGGATTCAAAAATCCGTTGAATCCGCTTCACGGCGCGGTTAATGTGCCTCCTCGTTTAATCGGAACCATGGTCCTGAAAGGGGGCACAATGATGAGGCGTCTGGCTGTCATCGCATTTGTTGCAGCGATCGCAATCATCGCTGCGACTGCATCGGCAAAGGAGGATGTGGTGAGAAAGGGCAACGGGCTGGTATACAAGGATGTCGAGGTCGGCACGGGGGCCGAGGCGGTCCCTGGAAAAGCGGTCACGGTGGATTACACCGGGTGGATCGACGAAGGGGACAAGAAGGGAAAGAAGTTCGACAGCTCGCTGGACCGCGGCGAGGCCTTCACGTTCACGCTGGGCATGGGCCAGGTGATAAAGGGTTGGGACGAGGGCGTTGCAGGGATGAAGGTCGGCGGCAAGCGGACCCTCATGATTCCGGCGAGCTTGGGCTACGGCGCGCGCGGCGCGGGCGCGGCGATCCCGCCTAACTCGGACCTCATCTTCGACGTCGAGCTCCACGGCGTGAAGTGAACTCCGTAAGTCTGGGAGCAAACAAAAAGCCCGGGATCTCTCCCGGGCTTTTTCTTCGTAAAGCATTCGAACGTCAGCTCTCCAGCCTCCTGAGCTCCAGCGCCAGGAAGAAGCGGGAGACGCCCCAGAAGAGTATGTACCATGCCAGCAGGACCGAGAGTATGATCGGGTACTTGAACATCACAGCGGCCATGATGATGTTGAGCACTCCCAACAGCGCCAGGAAGAAGCGGCCGTTGCTGAGCTGGACCGCGCCGATTATCTCCACGAGCCCGCTGAACAACAGGAAGAGCGCGACTATCATGTAGACGATGCTGACATCGAAGAACCAGACTATCACCGACGTGACTATGCCGAGAGCCATGTACAGCAGCGCCCTCGACTTGCTCTTGGATTTGAAGCTCGCATAAGCCTCGGAGAACGTATACGCCAGCACGAAGACCGTGATGATGAGCTGGAGCGACCAGAACGCGAGCTGGATCAGCTGTATCGGGCCGCCTGGATATGAGAGGAACACGAGCCCTATCAATATCGCCAGGATGGAAGTGAAGAGCGTGTGGTTGTAATAAGCCTTTGTATCCTCGCCGTTCATGAATCCCCCTTTCCGTTAGGTGCGCCTGTTACTTCGTCAGCTTGGTGGACGCCACGTTCGCGTCGCACATGGGTTTGAGGTCGCGGTTGAACTCTGTGAGCGACTCGGCCTTGTCCTTGCTCTTGGAGCGCATCGTGCAGTCCAGCGTGTAGTTGTAGTTCTTGCCGCCGCGGTTGCGCATCATGGTGAGGGTGGTGTTATAGCGCCACTTTTTCTTCTCCTCGCAGCGCGTGGTGGTGTACGGCGCTTTGCTGCCGGCCCAGCTCTTCTTGCCTTGGGCGATGACTTCGCACTTGGATTCGCCCTTTTTCTCTTTCTTATCCTTCTTCTCGACAGATGCGGTTTCCTTTTGGGCCTTGCCCTTCTTCGCCTTGGGGACTTCCATCATGATCAGGTGGATCTGGGGATCGGCGCTGAAATCGCCGGGATTGCACTTCTTCTGGCCGAAGCAGGCGGAGGCCATGGAGGGCATCTCCAGGCCCATCGATTTGGCCGCGGCGGCCTCTGCAGAGGACATATCCGCTTTGGCCGACTCCTCCTTCACCTTCCATCCATCCGGATACGTGCAGGCGTACTTGAACTGCTGGTTGTTGTAGCTCTGGACTGCGTGCGCCGGCGCTGCGATCGCCAGGGACAACAGTGCTGTGAAGATCATAACCGCGATTCCCTTCATGAATCCTCCTTTCAAATCAGTTTATTATGTTTTCTATACAAGCTTTGTTGACCGAAAACCGGGATTTGTCAACAAGTTGGCGCGGGAGGGCGGGTCAGGCGGCTTCGTCGGTCATCCGGCGGTGCAGGTTGCTCAATATCTCCGCCGAGCCCTTGGCCCCGGCCGCCTTTGCGGCCGATTCTGCGGCGCGGCCTACGAACTCGGAGCTCTGAATCCATGCGCTGTCCTCGCCGAGAACTTTTCCGCCTCTGCCCAACGTGAGGAGCGCCGCTCGCAGCATGTCTCCCAGGGCCTCCGCATATCTTTCCCGGCTCAGGTTGAGCTTCTCCGAGGCCCGGTAGAGCTCGATCATCACGAGCGGATTCTCATTGGACCAGCCGTTGTGGAGTCCGCGGTCTATCTTGAACCTCGTCACCTCATACGGGTCGGAGGCGGCGAGCGAGCCGTGCCACGCCCTGGCCGCGAAGGCCCTGTACCAGGCGCTGCGTTTCGCCTTCAGCGGGGTTGCGTCGCCTTCGATGACGCCGGCCCGGTCGAATGCGACCTCGGCGAACATGGCCGCTGCAGGGTGGTCGTTCACCTGGAGCAGATTGACCGCTGCCTGGAAAAACCGGTTGGCCACGTCGAGATGCGATTCGTCGAGAAGGAAATTGAGGAGCATGGCGGATCGAACGCTTGCCATGAAGGCGTTGCGATAGTCGCTGAAGGAGTCCTCCACAGGCATCAGGGTTACGCCCGGCGTCGGCGGCTCCAAAAACGATCGAAGGCGCGAGGCGGCCTCCATGCGCTGCGAATAATCGCCGGTCACCCTGTCGGCGAACAGCTTCATCTCGGCGCTGGCGTTGTCGACGATCGACTGCATCGCGAGCATGTCTTTCGTAATCGGGTTGTAGATCGGTTGAGCTGTATCGAATGGGAGCCGCTCGACGAATTCCTTGCGCGAGATCCTTTCCCTCGTCTGGATCAGGACGCCCAGCGGTTCCTGCGCATGGGGATCGTTCGGATCGAATTGCTTGTAGGTCAGTCCTTGGCGCGTCATGGAACAGGGCGTCTGTCCCACGCCGAGTCTCGTGG
>JBAZOP010000128.1 GCA_041648665.1 bacterium
GCGTGATCTCGAACGCCTTGCCCGAGTGGGCAACGGTCGAGGTCTCGCTCGACTCGGTCAGGGTGGCGGGCGTCAGCGCGTCGCCGTCCGCCGCCAGATCCTCGGCCTCGCCGATCGAGGCGAAGTACGGCACCTTGACGGTGTCGCCCACCTTCACCTTGCCGTCCGGCATGCCGGTCTTGACGATGGCGGCGCCCGTGCCGCCCATCAGCTCCATGCCCGCGAACCCGCCGCGCACTGCTTCGGCCATGAGTTCCGGGATGATGATGTTGGTCTTGGTTGTGGTTCCCATGGCCTACCTCACTTGCCAGTGCGCTTGGCGGAGTCCGCCCTGAGCGCGTCGAAGGTTGCCTTGTCACTGCGGTACAGAGCGTCCTTCTCCATGTGGGAGAGTTGCTCGTACGTCTTGCCGTTGTGGGTGAGTGCGGCGGTGTTGGCGCCGGTCTCGTTGGTGGCCGGAGGATTCGGCTTGTTGGCCTTGTCAAGCGCCGCGATCGTCGGCAGCGCCTCGACGTGGGCCTTGAGCCAGGCCACGTCGTCGTCCTTGTCGAACGGGCGCGCGGCCAGCAGCGAAGGCTTCATGGCCTCCGTGACCTTGGTCGGAGCGCCGTCGAGGATCGCCGTGACCTCGGCCTTGCGGGCTGCGCTCTGCAGGTCAGCGACCTGCTTCTGCGCCGCCGGCAGCTGCTCCGCGTGCGACTTCCACGCAGTGGCGACGCCCAGGGCCTCGCTCGGGTTGTCCTTGCCGGTGAGCTTGCACAGCTCGCCGACATCTGCCGCAAGCCGGGTCAGCTTCGCGAGCGCCTCGGTCTCCGGCGCGTTCTCGGCCAAGCCGAGCGCACTGAGAAATGCCTTGTCCATGATGGACGTCTCCTTGGCGCTCGCGCGCCCCGTTGAAGCAACCGCCCCTTGCGGCTGCGAGATGCTTGCCTTCGCCTCCCATGGAGGACTCATCTCCATGTCGGCGTAGTGCTTGCCGATGTGGTCCCTTGCCCCCTTCATGTCCGCCTCGGGCAGGTCGACCCCGCCGCGCGCGCCTTCCAGGGCGTTCGCCGCAGCGATGCAGCCGGCGCGAGAGACCACGAGTTTTCCGCCCTGCACCTCGTGGTGGATGAGCTTGTAGGAGTCGAGCGACTCAGGCTTTTCTGCGTCGAACGCAGCGAACGCGCGGCTGTACTTGCCCAGGTCGAGCTTGCCGTCCTCGCCCGTTGCCCAGTTGCGCACGCTGGTAGCCGCTGCCTTGCCGCTCCAGCCTGCGGAGCTGTCGATCGGGCCGGACTTGAAGGCCACGGCTGATGCGAACTGCTGCTGGGCAACTGGCACGTACTGGATTTCGACCTGCTGCGGGTCGCCCTGCAGCACGGCGGTCTCGCCGACTATCTGATAGCCGATCTGCCAGAGCTTGCTGGTCATCTCGTAGACGACCCGGTCGTTGTAGACCTCGACGATCCACGGGCCGTTGAAGCACACCGAAGGATCGATCCCGTAGCGGCGCACCAGCGCGGAGCGAAGCGCACTCTGGATCGTGTTGAACCCCACCTCGAGCTGTGCGGTGCGCCGGTCGGCGGCCTCGCGCAGCGGGAACGCGTTGAACGTCGCGGGCACGTTCGTCAGAGCGCAGTTGATGATCTCAAGCACGCGCCCATTCGACTCGTCGAAGTAGAACCACGGCGAGACGTAGCCCCATTCCTCGTCGGCGATCTCCTGTGCGACTTCCTTCTTCCACCGGCAGTTGATGGCCCACAGCTCGGGCCCGTCGTCGGTCTCGCGCACTTCGAGCGTGAACCAGCCGACCGCCTTCTTGTTCTCGACCGACACGCTCGGATCGGGGATCGAGTGCCCCAGGTCGAAGCACAGCTCATTGCCGTACTGCGTGAACGCAGCCATGACGGCAGCGGCGGCCTCTGCGTCGAACAGGAAGCTCCCCTTCGTGGTCTTGTTGATGCCCGCCCGGAAGATGCGGATCTCCGTGGGCGGGCCCTTCGCCGCCTGCTCCCCCTTGCGGAGGATCGCGACCGGCATTCCCAGTCCGCGCATACGCATGGTGCACCTGTGTGGGCGCCCGCCGGGTCGGTGGACGCTACGTGTGAGTGTTGGTTGGCCCTACTTCGCTGTCGATTCGTCGCCGCTCAGGTCGATCTCTTCCACCTCGTCATGGTGGTAGCGGGCGCACTGCTCAACGATTGCGTCGTAGTCGTCCTGCTCCATGTCCTCGATCCAGTCCTTCTTCGAGGTCATGGTTCGTTCCCCAGTTTCCCGAGCAGCGCCTCAAGCGCCTTCTCAATCGGCCCGAAGTCATCGTCCTCCCATTGCATCGGGAGATACCCGCGATCGTCGCGTCCCTTGCGCATGTCTTCGAGTTGCTTGAGCAGGGTCTTGTTTCCGCTGCGCTTCGCCACGAACTGGGCATAGGCGCGCGCGAACTGCTCGCTGCGCCGAGCCATGTACTCCAGGTGCGAAGCCGCTTCGGCGCTCTTGCCCGCAACCTTCGCATAGACCTCGGCGATGCGCTTGGAAGCTGCGCTCTTGTCGATCGCGGCGATGAGCGCCTTGACCTCCGGCAGCTTCCTTGCCTCGGAAGCAATCGCGCCCGACTTCGTTGTGAGCTTGAGGCCTGCCCTATCGACCTGGTGCCCGTACTCGTGCAGGAAGTCCAATTCCTTCGAGTCCGACTTCGGGTTGATGACGATCCCCCAACCGTCACCGTCGGCCAGTGGAGCGTGGATGCCGTTCGCCTTTGCGGGGCCTCCGAACTTCTCCGGGTCTCCGACCGCGACCCTCACGTTGGCGGGCTTGCCGGCATGCGACTCGTCGGCGGCCTTCATGGCTGCCTCGATGCGCTTGCGGTCGGCCGCGCCGATACTATCCCATTCGATCGAATCCGAAGGCTTGGGGTGCTGCACACTCGGCTTCACAGGCTCAACGAACTTCGTTCCCTTCGGCGCTGGCATCGGGCCCACGCTGTTCGCCTTGGCCAGGTGCTGCTTGACCTGCTTGCTCAGTTCCGGTGGGTACTTCGTGAGGTCCGGCTTCCACTCGGCCTTATCGGGCGGCGCTCCCCAGCCGTCCTGTGCCTGCACCTTGGGCGGCGGCTTACCGAACTTCTCTTGACGTTCTGCCTGCTTCCTGCGGAGCGATCGGATGCCGCCCCTGCAGGCGTGATGAAGCGGCGGAATCCAGCCGCGCTTCGCAAACTCCTCCATAGGCAGCACAACACCATCGAGCGTCTCGCAGCGCTCTGTCGTGCGCAGGTCCATGATGGAGTCGTACATACCGAAGGGCCGAATCGGTAAAATGGCTGGGTCGTTCATCTGCGCCCAGCGTCCGGCGCTGTGCGCGAGCCCGCAGTTGTTGCGGTAGATGACCTCCAAACGCCAGGCCGGGTTCTTCACGCTCCCCTGCCACTCGTCGCGCAGCTTCTGACCGATCGACTTCTTGAAGTCTCCGAGGGGGGTGCCATTCTCGATCGCAGACCCCATGGCCTTGAACACATCGTTGAGCACGTCCGCTCGCGCGACCCCCGCCACCGTGAAGGCCTTGCGGCGCTCGGTTTGCGTGAACTCCTGCCACAGTTCCGCGGCGATGGGGACGCGCGCAAAGAACCACTTGATGGCCTCCACGAACTTCGCGACGTCGGGAGCCACCTCCCAGCCGGACTGGCTCACGCGTCCTCGAGAACCGCGAGTCTGCCTGCCATCTCCGCCAGCACGAGCGCGCGCGCTGTGAGGTTCTCGAACTCGTCTCCGGACACGTTTGGGTACGCCTTGAGCAGCGCCTTGCGCATTGACTCGTAGGATTCGGCCTTCTCGATGATCCCCGCCACCTCATCGATCCAAGGCGAGAGCGCCGCGGCGCCCTGGTCGCGAGCGTTGGCCGCGAGCGCGTCGGCGTACTGCTGACCTCGGATGAACCCCTTGGCTGAATCGGCCGAGTCTCCGCTGGCCAGCCGCGCGGTTCCGACCGGCGCTGTTTCGTCCGGCGGCTCCTCATCGGTAGGCTCGGGCGTCTCGGCTTCGGGCTTGCCTGTGGTCGGCGGGGCCTCCTCGCCATTGCCCGATGGCGCACCGAGCGCAGGCGGCGCCGGCTGCTTCGCGGGCGTGAACGGCTCGCCTTCCTTGACCGGCACGCCGAAGTCCTCGGCGTACTTCTCCTTGTCGACCGGGACGCCTGCGTTCTCCCAGGCGGTCAAAGCCTCTCCCGCCGTGCTGAGCGTCGTGGCCTTCGCGGCCAGGTCTTCCGGCAGGTCCGTGTTCCAGATCGGCCAGGGCGCCAGCTTGCGCGCGTTCTCGCGCTGGAAGTTGTACTCGGCCCAGAAGGCAATGCTCTGGTCGTGCAGCGTTGACGATGCGGTCCAGGCGTCCGCCTTCAGAATCGAGTTCTTGACGCTTCCGAGGGCCTTGGCCGCCGCGAAGCTGCCTGCTTGCACTTCCGTGCTGAGGTTCTGGCCGAGCAGGTTGATCGCGATGGCGAGGTTCGCCATGTCGATCTGCGCCTTGAACGTGCTCCACGTGTTGGCCGTGGACTCGATGAGCTCGACCTTGTAGCCGGGCGGAAGTGCGAACTCGGAGTCCCGCGCGATGTTGGCGAGGTCTGCCGCGAGCGCCGCGCGATCGGTCGGGCTCGATCCCTCCGACGCGGTTCCCACGAACAGCCCCATGCCGTGCCGTTCGGAGTAGCGGCCCCAGTCATCCTTCGCGTATTGCTTGAGCAGGAACCACCGCGACAGCGCGCGCCAACTGCCGCGGGCCCACGGGCGGATCAGCCCGTAGGGCGTGTGCAGGATCCACAACCCGTCGCCGGGCGTGATCTCGCGCTCGGTTCCGTCCGCCTGCTTGGCGTACCACTTGTTCGTCGTGGTGTCGCAGCGCACATGCTGCGCCGGCCAGTTCTGCAGGACCGGGATCTGGCGCTTGCCGCCCGTGGGGCGCTCGACCTGCTGCCAGTCGTTCCACGCGGGCCCCACGCCGAGCAGGATGCCCCATGTCATCATCTCGCACAGGGCGTGGTCGGGGTACGCTACGTCCCAGTCCTCCTCAGCCTCGAGGAACTGGACCGCCTTGCCGCGCCCGCGACCACGCCCCGGCTCGAACGTGAGATCCAGGCCGAGCAGGCCGCGAACCCGCACCTCCTGCAGACAGCCCTGGATACGGTCGTCGCCCAGCATCGACTCGCACAGCCGGGCGGCCTGGTAGAGTTGCCCCGCGTCGGCGGCGGTCTCGGCAGCGCGGATCATCGCGGGAGTGATGTCGGTGTAGCCGCGCACGCTCGACCAATGCATGGCCGTCTTGGGCGGGGAGCCTGACAGGATCGCGCTTCGCCGCTGCGGCTTGCCTCTCGCTGCCGCCAGAACCGCCCCAAGCCTGGGCACACGTCTGGCCGCCAACTGCAGGGCGGCGGTTGCTCGGGTGCGTAGGGTCATGCTCGTGCGGATCTGTGGTGAATGGCGCTGGTGTATCGAACCCCGGCTCCGCGCTCGCCGTACCAGCACGGCATTGCAACGCAGAGCACGAGGTCGTCATGGTCGCCCTCGCGCAATGCTTCGTAGCTGTCGTGCCCGGTGGCGATGTTGATCTTGACGCGGAAGGCCATCATCTCCCGGTCGAGCGTTGGCCCTTCCTTCAGCCCGTTTGCGATCTTGAGCCGCGAGGTCTGCACCAGCGACTGCAACGTTGTGGCGAGGTCACGCTTTGGGACGTGGTAGCCTTCCTTCGTGCGCGATACTGCGTTGCCGCCGGTGATGTAGATCGGGATCGGGTTGAGCCCCGCGGCCCGCATCATGTCGACCACGGGGGCGCCTACGCCGGTCGCATCGACCACAAGGGCGCAATCACACAGTTCGGGCTGGGCGACGATCTCCCTCACCCGGGAAACGATCACAGGGTACGGCGTGCCGAGTTTCGGGCGCTCCAGGTGGCGAAGATGGTACTCGATCGCAACCGCGGTTGATCTCGGCCGCGCCGGGAACACCCGGTGGTTGGCGGGCGTGACCGTGCTGTGTTGGATCTGCTCCAGCGCCGATATGGCGGTGAAGTCCTGGGCCTGCCCCAGGTCGACGCCTACCAGCCAACGCGACATCAGCCGCCACCAAACAGCGGGATAACGCCATCGCTTGTCGCGGTCGTTGCGCCGTCGAACAGCGGCTGAACGTCGTCGGAATGCGCGTCCATGATCTGATCGTGCGTGAACATCCCGTC
>JBAZOP010000129.1 GCA_041648665.1 bacterium
GGTACATGAAGTCGGCCTCGTAGCGCATGAACCCGCCGTGCGCGTCTTTGTCCACGATGATGAACGTAGGATGCGCTTGCAAGTTGGCGATCTGCCCCGCCTGCTCCAGCATCTTGAGCTCGCCATAGCGCGCGGCCTCGGCCTTGCTGTCGAATGAGATCCCATCAACTACCGTCGGCACGTTGTGGTACTTGCTCGCCTTGTGCCCTTCGCCTATGCCTAGCCGCTTGATGGTGGCGGCGTCTTTGCCGTGGATCACGGGCTTGCTGTAGGTGGTCATGCTTGCCCCCTTGCCTGTTGCTCTAGGCGGAATCGGCCACAGCGATGCGCTAGGTTCACTAGCCCCAGGGCGCCTTGGGTGTTCTTGTCAACGTATAGCTCGCGTGGCTCCACGGCGCGCTCCGGGTCCGGGTCATCCTCTAGCGGCGAATGGAGGATGCACACCTGGTTACTGTAGGCTTCGATCATGCCCGAACCGTATAGGTCCGTCAGCATGGCCCGGCCAGACTTGCGTTGCTTGAGGTCGCGTGTCACCTGGCAACCCAGGAGCACCGGAAAGCTCAAGCGCTCAGCCGCGTCTTTGATGTGCGCCACTTGCCCGCCGATGATGCTTGACTCGTTACGATAGCGGCTATCGGGCATGGCCAGCTTTTGCAGGTAGTCGATGATGACAATATCGGCCTTGCCCTCTGCCTGTAGCCTTGCGGCGTCGGCCACGATGCGCTCTGCGCTCCAGCCGGGGCAATGGATGTACGTCATGTTCTTTTGCCACTGGCGTATCGTGTCCGTGGCCCGCTCTACCTCTAGCCCGTGCTCGCCTTTTCGCAGCTCGTCATAGGGTACGCCGGACCAACGCGCCATGCGCCTGTCTAGCATGAACTGGTGGGATAGCTCCAGATGGTAGAAGGCGATGGCCTTGTTGCGCTGGGCGTTGTATTCGGCCACGTTTTCCATCCAGATGGTTTTACCGATACCTGGTCGGGCGGCTATCACCTGCACCATGCCCACGTCCAGGGCGATCAGCAGGCGGTTTACGTCGCTCCAGGGCGTTGTCACCAAAGCGAACGGGTCGCGCTTGAGCTGGTCCTGGCGCTCTTGCTGCCTGACGAGGTAGTCTAGCAACGCCTCGTCTGTGCCGTATAGGTGGCTATGCTCATCCTCTACCTGGACGGCCTTGCCGAACGTCTCCGCCGCCGTCTGCTGTAGCGCGTCGCGCGTGCCCTCGTGGTTGTAGCTTGCGGTGATGATGCTCGTACAAGCCGTAATCAGGTTGCGCCGGAAGGCCAGGTCGCGCACGTCGCGCGCGTAATCCGCGGCGTAGATCGTCGTTGGCAGCAGGGCCACCATGCGGGATAGCTCCGCGCGCCCGCCGATGTAGTCCAGGGCGTTGCCCATCTTGCCGTTCACCTGCTCTAGCGCGTTGCCGACGGTAACGAGATCCACGGCCTCACCTTTGGCCGCCAAGCGCTGGATAACCTTGTAAACCAGTTTATGGCCGGGCGTGTAAAAATCCTCTGGCACTAGGCCCGTGCCGCCGACCCTTAGAATAGCGTCGGGGTCAATGAGCAGCGATGCTATCAGGTTCTCTTCGGTTTGTCTGCTGTTCGGTAGCTCTGGCGTTGTGCCCATTGCCGTCCTCCTTGGCTGTCGTCAATTCTTGAGTCCAGTCCTCAGTAACGATAGGCGGGCGGGGTGGGCCCGGACTGGCGCGTGGGGGGGATGCTTGCTTGCCCGTCGCCTTGAGAGCGTCTATCCCGTTGCGTATCTCATCTAGGCGCGGGGGCCTTGTATTGCCCGTTCTGGCATCTAGGCCGGGGAAGGTCGTGTACCACTTGCCGCCTTGCCCGTACAGTTCCACTATCTGTTCTGGCTCGTGCCCCGCCCTGCCTAGCACATTGGCCGCGGTGTTAATCTGCCAAAAGTGCTTGCTGTCTATGGTGTCTGGATTCATTTCGCATACACGTGCGATAGCCAGCCCCAAAGATGACAAGACTTTTTGCTTTGACGTGGCGGGCTTCTTTGGTTCGTCGGTGACGCGCTCCGCCGAAGGCGATGTATTATCTGTCTCTGTATCTGACTCTGACTCTAGGCTCGTTACATCATCTTGTAACGGCGTTACATCCTCGTTACGCGGTGCGAGGAATTTGTCTCGGTGTCGTTTCACACGCTCCGCAACGGCGATATGTCCATCCGATGGCGCCCGTCTCTGGCGCTTGGCGTAGTTGGGCAGCCACAGAATACCATCGCGCTCTTCTACCATGCCGCGCTCTTCTAATGCGGCCAGCGCGTCGTTTAGTTCGTCCTTGGTACAGCGAATGCTCCAAGCCACGCGCGCGATGGTGTCAAGCTCTCCCGTCTCTAAGTCGTTCTCGTCTCTGGCGTCTATCTCGCCGGCCAGCGCCAGCAGCATCATCCACACGCCCTTTTGCGCTAGCGTCAATTCTCCCATGGTAGGATCGCGGTTGATTTCGGTGTAGAGCTTGACCCACGTTTTCATGCTAGTTACCACCTATCGCAAACGCGGGCCCAGTAGTTGCGCCCAGTTGCCCACGCAGGGCGTTAAAGATGGGAGTAAGGTCCGCCTGGTTGTACCATCGCTTGTTGCCGGGCTGCTTGGGGCGGTCCATCTTGAGAGTAACGTCGATTGTGCCCCTGGGCGCTGCGCCCCGAAACTCGCGCTTGTACTCAGTTCGTGCCCTTGAGTATGGGTTATCCGTGTATAGGGCGATGCGTAAGGGATTTCCATTCAGCGTAGGCCATACGGTAATATCCGTCTTTCCCACGGCGTCGGCTACAGTGTCAATCACGCACTTGTCAAAGCGCCCCGTCTCTACCAAGAGCGCCCACACGTGCAAGCTATCTATGGCCGATGGGTAGAAGTTGCGATACAGGCGGGCCCCAAGCCCGTCTATCTGCGCTTGCGTGAATTTGTGTCGTGACTCTGCCCATTCCTGCCACGCGAAACTTAGATATGCCTGTTGCGTGAACAGGTCGCCAGTCTTGGTTAGCAGCCTGAAAAAGACGGCTATGGCTGGGGTGGGCGTCAAGACGTTTCCTTCTCCGTTAGCAACGCTGCGCTCCGGCCACTCCAGAGGATGGTTTGCGCAGTAGTTCTCTATGGCATCGCTCGAAATGTACAGGAGCGCCGTCTCTTTCATGTCATGCCTCAGCAATGAGTAAATAGCGTTCGAGCCGTGCCAGCCGTCGCGCTTTGCGAAACTTGGTTACAATGTCGGGGTGTACCTGCTGGGTAGATAGTGGCGCTTGGATATGACGAACCATCTTCCATCCGGCGCCCTGGAGTTGATTAGCGTAGGCCCATAGGAATATGCCCTGTTCCTTGCCCGTGTCGTCATCCCAGTCGCTCATGAGAAACGCGATCTTCGTGCCAGGGCGTACCATCTTGCGGAGCTGCCCAAGACGCACATTGAAAAAGTCCAAGTATCCGGCGGGCCCTAGCTTGCTAATCGAGCCTTCGATATAGCCATCCTCGCCAATGTTCATGCTGTCCATCTTGCGAAAGTATGGGGGGTCCCAGAATATCAGGTCGGCCTTTTTCACACGCTCGGGCCATCCGTCTTGGGCTATGTCGTGAAGGATCACGTCGGGCCGATTGTGGCGGGCATCTATGTCATAGGCGTAGCACTTGCGCCCCATGGCAAGGCAAACGTCAAGTGTTGTTCCGCTGCCCACCATAGGATCAACTACCATCGCCCCCGGCTCCGTGTAAAAGTAGAGCACGTGGGCTATCAGTTCGCCGGGGATGCGCCCAGGGTGCTTTGCTCCAAACAGGTCGTGGCACTTGCCAAAGTTCCACACGTCATAGGGCTGTATGGCAATCCCTAAGCGCTCCAGACGTTCGGCGTCCGTGCGCCCTTCCAGGTCGATAGCCCATACCAGGATCAGCGGCATGTTGTAGCGTTCGGCTACGTCTAGGTGGGGATGGCCCTCGGCCAGCAGTTTCCTTACCGTCTTTTTCAAGTCTGAAAATTCCGGTAAAATCGTGTCCGAAACGGTTCGCTGATTTAGGCCGATGGATTGCCCAATCTCTTCCTGTGTCCATCCCAAAAGATTCAGCCGAAGCGCCGTCATCTTCTGCGCCTCTTTGCGGCGCGCCAGAATGTCGGCTACGTAGTCATGGGCTGAACCCATAGAGATAGCCAAAAGGTCTTTGAGGTTCTGAAGGATGAACTCGGGGTTTTCCTCGTACACTTCACGCGCTACGGCCTTGCGTTCGGCATTGCTGATTCTGTCCCCGTGCTTGACGCTTAGGCTAGCGGCGTAGAGTTTGGCTGGAACGCCGACGGGGATTTCGTGAAACTCGACGGGTACTTCGTCCAGGGCGGGCGCCCATCCATCGGCGTTTATGCCGTCCAGGGCTGGCTGTGCTAGGTGCTCCTGGTAGAGCGCGGCGTACTTCTGGTATGCCTTCCAACGATGCACCCCGTCTAGCAGCCGGTTCGTTCCCTGCTCCAGAACTAGTGGCGGGAACTGCGCGCCCCCTTTGAGCGCATCGGCGTAAGTGTCGATAGTGTGCGTGTTCCATTTCTCACGCGGGTAAACACTGGGGTCCCATACGATGGCATCTACCTTGATGGTCTGCATTGCTCCCCTACTTCCCTACAAACTCGGTGACTCGACTCACCCAATTCGTGCTATAATGCGTGTGTGCCTGGTGGCTAGTCCGCGCCTTCGGGTATCTGGCTAGCGTTACTCCGCAAGGACTCCCAGGCATAGTCCCTCTCGTGCTTTCGAGCGCGAGATGCGAGGCCGCTGTAAAAGGCGGCCTCTGCTGTTTGTTGGCACTAAAAGGCAACGCGCCGCCATCGTTGTCTGGGTTGTCGGGGTAGACTGAATGCACTAACGAGGAGTTAGCACATCCCCCAGGAACAATAGCAGCGCGTTGCCTTCTAATGGTATACGTTTTCATTAAAAAAGAAAACTCCTACGTTACCGCGCATTCAGTCCCCCGACTGCCTACCAGTATATCATAACGCCACGCGTCTGTCAATAGCGTTCAAGCGTCTTGCGTTACGTCTCAAAGCGCCGCCGCGTGTCGGGCGCGGGTGGTCCTCCCCGGCGCTGGATTCATCTCTGCTTGTGCCACGGAGTAGGGCCGTTGCGCCGCGCGTCAATCTTGGCTTGTGCAATGGCCTTGCTCACCGGGCACTCTGCCGTGTGGATGATGCTGGCTGGCTCGTGGCCGACTCGGTAGCAATGGCGACACGAATACTTGCCCAGCAGAATCAAGTCGTCCTCGTCTCTGAATAGACACCATTCAGGTATCACCCCGCCACCTCCGGCGCCATCTCTCTCTCATCCACCCAGGCGCAAAAGTGATAGACCAGGTATCTCGTCTCGATAGCCCCCATGTGGCAGGCGTCGCCCTTGTGCTCGCAGCGCAGGCAATACTCGTCACCGAACACGCCGCTATCGCTCCACTCTGGCAGGCGACACCGATAGTCCGTCAAGTCGGCCAAGCACAGGCCGCCGCGCTTGAGAATGGCGGCCTCTTCGTCGCTGATAGTGCGTGTCACATCGCACCGCCCTTCACGCCCATGCGCCCCCAAGCGGTTTGCGTATCCGTGGCGTAGCGGGCGTTGGCCTGCTCCAGCGTCAAGCGCTCGCGCAGGTAGCCCATAGCACCCCGCATGGTCTCCAGGTTCTCCGCGGCCTTTTGTGCAAAGACCGTATGCCGCTCGATACTCTGTTGCAGCTCCCCATAGGTGTAGCGGTAGTGTAGCCCGCCGCGCTCTACAATAACCGTGTCCCCGTCCATCTGGTACCTTACGCTATCCATCTCACCACCTCCGCAATTACCGCACTAGCGCCGACGATCAGCAGCGCAAGCATCGCTGCGCAGCCGCCGACCCAACTCGTACCGCCGTCACCTGCATCGTCGCCCTTGGGTATTGCTATCGCGCTCTTGGGGTTGTCTCTGTCGCTCATCGTCTCATCTCCCAGTTTGTCCGTACTTTGTCCGATATTGTCCGATCCCCACCGCGCCGCCGTTAGGCTATGTCGGATGTGCTGGTTCCGCTCAGCGCAGCGCGAGCGGCGCAGCGGGGTGAATCCTACATCGTCAACTGC
>JBAZOP010000130.1 GCA_041648665.1 bacterium
ATTGGCCTCCACGATGGCCAGGATCTGCTCTGTGGAGAGGGGACTCCTGGGGTCCAGTTGGCAGACCAGCTGGGAGCCGTCGAAGACCACCTGTTTCATGCCGAGTTTGCGGGCCAGGACCCGAAGTTCCATGATGCCGAGGAGGTTCTCGGCCTCGATGGGCATGGGGCCGAAGCGATCCGCGAGCTCCATCCCCATCGCCTCGATCTCTTCCTCGGATTCCCTGCTGGAGAGCCTCTTGTAGATGTCGATGCGTGTCCCCGGGTCGGCCACGTAGGACTCCGGCAGGAACGCCGAGACCTTCAGGTTGAGCTCGGGGTCGATCTCCTCCTCGACCTTCTTGCCGGTGAGGATCCTCACCTCGCGGTCGAGGAGCTTGGCGTACATCTCGTAGCCCACCGCGGCCACGTGCCCCGACTGCGCGCTGCCGAGGAGATTGCCGGACCCTCGGAACTCGAGGTCGTGCATCGCTATCTGGAAGCCGGAGCCCAGCTCCGTGAATCGCTTGAGCACCGTGAGGCGCTTCTTGGCGATCGTGGACATCGTGCCGTCCGGCGGGGTGAGGAGATACGCCTGCGCCCTGACGCTCGACCGGCCGACGCGGCCGCGCAGCTGGTAGAGCTGGGCGAGCCCCATCGTGTCCGCGCGGTTGACGATGATCGTGTTCGCTGAAGCGATGTCCAGCCCCGACTCGATTATCGTGGTGCAGAGGAGGACGTCCGCTTCCTTCGCCAGGAACTTGAACATCACCTCCTCGAGCTTGTGCTCCGGCAGCTGCCCGTGCCCCACGACTATGCGCGCCTCGGGCACGAGTTTTTTCAGCCTGTCGTGCATGGAGCCGATGGTCTCCACGCGGTTGTGCACGAAGAAGACCTGACCGCCGCGCGCCATCTCGCGGATGATCGCCTGCCTCACGATACCGTCGTCGAACGGCGCCACGTGAGTGGTGATGGAGAGGCGATCGGCCGGCGGCGTGTTTATGATGCTGATGTCGCGTATGCCGGTGAGCGACATGTTGAGCGTGCGGGGAATGGGTGTGGCGGTCATGGCGATCACGTCCACGACCTGGCGCATCTTCTTTATCCGCTCCTTGTGCTTCACGCCGAAGCGGTGCTCCTCGTCGATGATGAGGAGACCGAGCCGCCTGAACGAGACGTCCTTGGAGAGGAGCCTGTGCGTGCCTATCGCTATGTCTATCCTGCCGTCCTTGATCCCCTCGATCGCCTTCTTGATCTCGCCGGCGGAGCGGAATCGCGAGAGCATCTCTATGGAGATCGGGGTGCCGGCGAAGCGCTTCACGAACGACTCGTAGTGCTGCATCGCCAGCACCGTGGTCGGCACCAGCACCGCCACCTGCGTGCCGTGCAGCGCTGCCCTGAAGGCGGCGCGCATCGCGACCTCGGTCTTTCCGTAGCCCACGTCGCCGCAGACGAGCCTGTCCATCGGCCTCTCCAGCCCCATGTCGCCCATTATGTCGTCGATGGCGCGGAGCTGGTCCGGCGTCTCGTCGAACGGAAAGGCTGCAGCGAATTCCTCGTACTCGTTGCCCCCCTCCTTGAACCTGATGCCGGGATAGACCTCGCGCGCGGCGTAGATCGCCAAGAGCTCCTTCGCCATGAGCCTGATCTCGCGCGTGACCTTTGTCCGCATGTTCTCCCAGCGCGCCCCTCCCAGCCTGTCGAGCGGGGGAGGGGAGTCGCCGGAGCCGATGTAGCGGCCGACCAGGCCCAGCCTGTAGACCGGCAGGTAGAGCTTGTCTCCGCCTAAGTATTCGATGAGCAGGTAGTCCCCCTCGCTGCCTTCGATGGCCAGGTGCGCGAGCCCCGCGTAGCGTCCTATGCCGTGCTGCTCGTGCACGAGATAGTCTTTCTCCGAGAGCTCCGTGAAGGAGGTGAAGGGCTCCATGGGCTTCGAGCTCTTGACCTTGCGGCCGGATTTGGTGCCGAAGATCTCGGCGTCGGTTATGATCGCGAGCCGCTCGGCCTCCCAGCGGAAGCCCGCGGAGAGCCTGCCCGTGAGGAGCCTGACCGCGTGAGAGCTCATCTCGCCGAGCGCTTCGAACGGCGCGTCCAGCGAGAGGATCTCGATCCCTTGCCACTTGAAGAGGTCGCGCAGCCTCTCGGCCTGCATCTGGGTGTGGCAAGACAAAAGCACGCGCCAGCCGTTTCTTCGCCACTCCCCGAGGCGCGAGGCCAGCGGGGCGAGCATGTCCTCGCCGCTCCTGTGGCCCTCGATCATCGGCCTCACGTCTGCGTTGCCTATCGTGTCTGCATTGAGCGAGGCGATGCCTTCCTCACCTTCCATCTTGAGGGCGTTGAATCTGATCGATCTGCGGGTTTTGATTTCCCCGGCGAGCTGCTCCGCGGTGAGGACTATCTCGTCCGGCGCGATCATCCTCTCCGGGCTCTGCGTGTCGCGCGCGAGCTCCTCCACCTCCTTGCGATGTGCGATGGCCGCCGCTTCAACGTCGGAGGGCTCGTCCAGGAGGACGAACGCATCTGCGGCGAGGTAGTCGAAGAGGCTCTCGGTCTTGTCGTGGAACAGGGGCATGAGCGTCTCGATGCCGGAGACCGCGATCCCCTCGTGGATCGCCTCGATCAGCGCGCGCCTCTCGTGCGCGTGGAGCTCCGATCCCTCCGAGCGCTCGCGTATGCGATGCGCGGCCCTGTCGCGCGAGGGCGCGTCGAACGGGAAGTCGCGCACCGGCACGATCAGGATCTCGGTCGTCTCCTCGCGCGAGCGCTGCGACGCGGGATCGAAGAGGCGCATGGAGACGATGCGGTCCTCCTCGAACTCCAGGCGCACCGGCGCCTCCGACGTCGGGGGCCAGAGGTCCAGGATCCCGCCGCGCCGGGCGAAGCTGCCCTCGTCCTCCACCAGCCCCACGTCCTCGTAGCCGTATTGCGCGAGGTAGGAGCAGATCTCGTAAGGGTCCGCTGACTCGGCCTTGCGGATGCGGCGCGCGGCAGCGGTGATGTAGTGCTTGGGCGGGACCCTGCGCATGATCGCAGGGGCCGGAGCCACGACGATGAGCGGCACCGAATGCGCGAGCTCGTAGAGCGCGTAGAGGCGGTCGGCCCATTCGTCCGGTTCCGGCGAGAGTCTGGAGTAGGGGAGCGCTGCGCCGTCCGGGAAGAGCTTGAGCCTGCGCTTATCATCCGGGTGGATGAACGCGGCGCAGTCGTCGACCAGCTCCTGCGCGCGTTCGGGCGTGGATGTGATGACCGCGATGGTCCTTGTGGGGAACTTTCGGGCGAGCGTCGCCAGCACGAGCCCCTTTGCAGCGCCGTGGAGCCCGTCGATATCTATCGTCTTCTCCGCGCCTTCCGCGGTCCTGACGATCTCTTGCAGCGAAACCGACATCTTGGGGCTTTGTACGTGAAAAGAATAGAGAACGCAACCTTGTACGACTTTATTTCTCTCTTGCTGCGAGGGCGCGACGGACCATGAAGTCAACGTTCTCGGACATGTCCATCGGCTCTATCCTGATCCCGGGATGCTCCGCATGGAAGACCCTGAATATCTCGTCGGCGAACGCCTGGCCCACGCCGACCACATCCGAGAAATCCAGCATTACCTCCTTGAATCGCTCCAGCGAGTGCAGGAGACGCTTTGCCTGCGAGCGCGAGACGTAGGATTCGCCGGATTCAAAGAGCTTCACCGTCACTTTCGTGCGGTCGAATTTGAACTCCTCGCTCGTGTACTCGGCGAAGAGGTCCGCCAGCTTCCTTTTGGAATCCGCCTCTATCTCGAACAGGACCCGCGTGCCCTTGAGGAAGCGGATGTCCTCGAGGAATACGTCGCTGATCCGATTGTCCACGATAAGCCTCTTTCCGTGGCTCTCGAGCACGAAGCGGTCGGCGATCTTCGAGGTGAAGAATATCCCCTCGCCGGAATGGCGATCGGGCTGCGTCGTCTGCTTGCCCTTGAGTAGGTCCTCTATCGCCTCCATCTCGGATGCGAGGGAGAGCCTCTTCATTATGTTCGCAAAGACGCCGACGCCCATGTCGCGCACTGTGAAGGAGCATGCCCCGCGATCGGACGAGACCTCGGTGTCTATGAATTGCGAGCCGGAGTGGTCGATGGCGTTGTTGAGCATTTCGGTAAAGGAGTACTGCAGATTAGCCAGCGCGTTTTCAGAGAGCCCCGCGAGCAGACCCTCCTGAGATTGAAGATCTGCAAGGATGCGGTCTTCGGACGCGCCCTTTGCCTTTATCCGTTTGCTGAAGCTCTTTGCCTTTGCCGCGGTCCTGGTCCTGGCCTCGGGGGAGTTGAATATATAGAAGGCCGTGCGTCTGGAACTGCCCTGCCTGATGATAGCCCCCTCTCTCAGGAAGGCCTGTAAGTGGCGATGGACCGCCTGGCGGCTGACGTCGAATTTCTCCATCAGCTCGGCCGAGGTAAACCTCCCCCTCTTTCTAATATACTGTAATATCTGGCTTTTTAGAATAGCCATATCAACCTATATTCTATATCAAATCAACATATTATCAACATAAATTTACGATCATATCAACATGCCCCCTTGAGGCACAGCCACACAATATCTGAAGCCATCAAGCAACTTTCAGGGGAATCAGATCCGATAATAATGATAGGGTTTCGTGTTGCCCTCGTGCGCGTTTGGGCCTATAATGCGCCGGAAAGCATAGAAAAATCATAGCGTTTCAGGAGGTTCCCCGCACGTGTCGAACGTCTCGATAGAGCAGAGATACCAGCAACTCATGGATCTGGTGCAGCGCAACGCGCCGATGGAGGAGATCCAGCAGGCCGAGGTGGAGCTGGCCGATGCGGTCCAGCGCGCGCCGTTCGAGGTGAGGGAGGGCACGCCGTTCTTTCAGCAACTCGCGCAGAAGCTCGACGCCACGCAAGCCTTCCAGCACTTCAAGCTCCTCAACGGCAGGGTGGTGGACGATCGGCGCGACCAGTTCATGGGTAAGCCGGCCGAGCCCTCCGCTGATACGGCGAAGGCGACGCAGGAGGCGCGGGTAGCGCAGGAGATGAAGGCAGCGCAGGAGGCGCAGATAAAGGAGGCGGTGAAGGAAGCCGCCAAGGATACTGCCAGGGCCTCTGCGGAGGAATCGGCGAAAAAGGCCGAGGTTAAAGAGGGGACCAAGGCCGCGGCGGGGCTCAAACTCCCGGCCGGTCTGGATCAGAAGGCCGCGTCCAAGCGAGTGGACGAAATGCTCTCGCGCTTTGAGAAACTCGTGGTCGAGCGCTTCGAGCAGGGCAAGGCGGTGGCAAACGAGAGCGCCGATGGTCTGCCGCACTTCAACGCCAAGACAGAGGCTGAATGGAAGCAGTTCTTCCTCAATTTTCTGGACCGCACGGTAGCCAAGAAGGCGCTGCTCGAAGACATAAAGCAGTTCTTCATGCGCGGCGTCGTGCAGAAGGGGGCCAAGGGGATATTCATAGGAGATTTGCTACTCGCCAACGGTCGCACCGAGAAGTTCGTCCGTTTTTCCATACTCGCGGAGGCGCTTGCGAAGCTCAAGGCCATGATGCCCGGCAGTCAGGTGACGAAGGAGATGCTGGGCAAGCTCACGGGCGAGGAGCTCATGTACCTTGCGCTCGCCGCGTCGCGCGGCAGCGAGTTCGCGTTCCAGCAGGAGGCTGCGAAGGGGCGCTTCGGGCTCGCCAGGGCCGAGGCCCAGGCGGCGGAGAAGCTCGGCATCACTCTGGAACAGCAGCTGCAGAAGAAGACGAAATTTCTCAAGGGCAAGAAGGGCGGCCGCGGCATGGCCTGGTATGACCGCGACTCCGAGCCCGAGGAGCTGCCGTACCAGTTCGTGCCCTGGTGGCAGTGGGGGAATCTCAAGAACACCGGTTCCACAAAGTGGGTCACCCGCGTCTTCTACGGTTCTCTCTTCATCCTCTCCCTGGTAGGGATAGCGCTGCTCACTGCGAGGCTTCTGTCAGGGCACTGACCCGGGGCTCGATTTTTTTCAGATAATTCAATCTGGGGGCGACGATGACCAAGACTGCGC